>NZ_BAAILO010000417.1:0-1160 GCF_054589115.1 Cupriavidus sp. 8B
TGCCGGCCACGCCAACGCGCAATCGAACGTGACGCTCTACGGCCTCATCGACACCACCATCAGCACCATCAGCAACGCCAACGCAAAAGGCGATCGCCTCACCGGCTACCACCAGCCCGCCTGGTTCAGCGGCAACCGCTGGGGCCTGACCGGCGCGGAAGACATTGGCTTTGGCACCAAGGTGATCTTCAAGCTGGAGAGCGAGTTCCAGAGCTACAACGGCGCCATGGACACCCCCGGCGTGCTGTTCAACCGTGACGCCTGGGTCGGCATCAACAGCGATGTCTTCGGCAAGCTGACCTTCGGCCGCCAGAATGCGCTCGGACGCGACCCGATGGCCTCCGGCCTCTACGGCGATCCCTACGGCCCGGCGGCCATCACCACGGAAGAAGGCGGCTACACAAACAACAACAACTTCAAGCAGCTGGTGTTCTACGCAGGCAGCGCCACCGGCACCCGCATGGACAATGGCGTGGTGTGGAAGAAGCTGTTCGACAACGGCCTGACCGCCGGCGCGGCGTATCAATTCGGCGAAGTGCCGGGCGCGCCGTCGCGCAACACCACGGAAACCGTCACCCTGGGCTACAACGGCGGCAATTTCCACGTCTCGAGCTTCTTCACGCAGGCCAACGTGAATGGCCAGCGCAACCGTACCTATTCGGCTGGCGGCAACTATGTGTGGGGCATCGTGCGCGCCAGCGCAGGATATTTCCACTACACCGCGGAACAGGGCGCGCTGGGCCAGCGCAAGGACGACGCCTACACCGTGTCGCTCAAGGTCGACCCGGCAGGCGCCTTCGACTATGAGATCGGCTACCAGATGATGAAGGCCGGCCACGCCGCCCTGAATGCCGATGGCTTCACGATCAACGCTTACGGCAACACCGCTAGTTCGACCGCAACCGACAGCGGCCGCAAGAACACGGTGTACGGCTCGATCTTCTACCACTTCTCGAAGCGCACCGAGGTCTACCTGGCAGCCGACTACATGTTCCTGCAGCACGGCTATCACGCCGCGCAGTCGAACGGCTTCGCGCACCAGAGCGAGTTCGCCGTGGGTATGCGCACGCGCTTCTGATCCCATTTGCATCGGTCCCGTGCCTCGCGGCGCGGGCCTGGCTCCGAACTTTCCTTGTCCCGGCCACAAGCCGGGTTTTTTT
>NZ_BAAILO010000418.1:0-683 GCF_054589115.1 Cupriavidus sp. 8B
CAAACGGTTTTTTGATGACCGGTCGCGGGCTGACCTCGCCGGGTCCCGGCTCACGCGCCTGCGGCCGCGACCGCTAATCAAAAAACCCTCTGCTTTATGCCGACCTCGGCATAATCTCGATCTGCTCTTCTACCACCTAAAGCTGCGCTGTTACATCGTAATCGAACTGAAGACAGGTGCCTTCAAGCCGGAGTATGCGGAACAGATCAGCTTCTACCTGTCGGCGGTCGATGCCGAGATGAAGACAGCGGCCGACAATCCTACTATC
Source organism: Cupriavidus sp. 8B (assembly GCF_054589115.1). NCBI lineage: Bacteria > Pseudomonadati > Pseudomonadota > Betaproteobacteria > Burkholderiales > Burkholderiaceae > Cupriavidus > Cupriavidus sp. 8B. The sequence continues at coordinate 269 of NZ_BAAILO010000418.1, forward strand.
GGGCTGCTGCTATGCCAGGAGCACAACCGGCTGGTGGTCGAATACGCACTGCGCGGCATGGGCAATCCGATTGGCGTGGCCCAGTACCAGCTGGTGGCGGAGCTGCCGGCCGAACTGCAGGAAAGTCTGCCGAGCGTCGAGGCGTTGACTCAGGAACTGGAGCCTGACACCCGGCGTAATGAGGGGGATTAAGCCTGCAGGCACCGCCGCGCTCGAGATCACCGCGGCCTCCCGTGCTGGCGCGTCGGCGTCCATGAGCCTCTCCTAATCGTTCATACGTTCGTAATTTAACATAATACCTATTGTGCATGTTTGGACTTGTAGAGGCCAAATCAGAATGTCCGCTTGCAGCCACATCAGAATGTCCTCTGGATAGACCTATACTGGTAGCGCCTGGGTTGGACGGGAGCGCGCC
>NZ_BAAILO010000419.1:0-383 GCF_054589115.1 Cupriavidus sp. 8B
GGCAAAGGGCTGGTCGATCCGCTCGAAGTGCTACGCGCGTTCGAGACGCTGCCAGTTCCGATCGTCGCAGCCGTCAATGGCACCTGCCTCGGTGGCGGCTTCGAAGTGGTGCTCGCTTGCGACTACAGCGTGGTCGCCGAATCAGCCAAGATAGGTTCGGTCGAGGTCGCGCTCGGCCTGCATCCGTTGCTTGGCGGTATCCAGCGTCAGGTGGTGCGGGCGGGACCGGCCCGCGCAAAGGAGATGTCGATGCTCGGCCGTCGCTATGACGCGGCAACGCTTGAACGCTGGGGCCTGATCAACCTGGTGGTGCCCGACGACAAACTCGACGAGGTTGCGCTGTCGGTCGCTCAGGAACTGGCCGCCGGCCCGACCGTTGCGCA
>NZ_BAAILO010000420.1:0-4584 GCF_054589115.1 Cupriavidus sp. 8B
CAAAGAAGTCCGCAGCGCTTTTTGATTGCTTTGAACTCGTTACGCCCTACGCAACGCCTCGCACCAAGTGAGGCAAGTATGCGGGCCGGTGCGCGCACGGCACGGCCACCAGCACCCTCACCTCCCCCGGCCTCTCGATCACCTGCGGCGCGGCGGCGCAGCCGACCAGCAGAAGCAATGCACGTGCGGGCAACGCCTCTAAATTGCGTTTCTGCTCAATTCTGAGGCGCAACCAAGCCACCAAGCCAGCATTTGTATTTATAAAAAAGTACAAGGGGGCCAATGCACTGGCAAACTAAAGCGCGAATATTCCGCGCGTTGTCGATGACCCCGTTCGGGGACAACATCCATTACTTCCTGCAGCGCAAGGTCACCAAGGAATTGCCGCGGCGCGTATGCGGCCTGGATGAACTGCTGGCGACGGCGCGCAACTTGCACGCCGATACCCAGCGCCATCTAGCCGAGGATCTAGGAAAAGCCCAATTCGTGGAGATTGGCGCCGGGCGAATATGGCCGTGGCCATCGCTTTGCGCTTGCCTGGCGTCGAATCGGTTCTACTGCGGTCACTTTATCTGTGGAAGCGACTCTTGGAATCCGTGGAGCAAACAGCCGACGAGCGCCGGACCGTAATTGCTGTCCGGACTATCCGGGATCTTCCATTCGAAGAAACCATCCTCGGCAAAGGTTGCGTTCCCCTGATCCTCGATCAGGATCACGTGGAACGGAACCAGCCGCATCATCTCATCTGCGCCTAGAACGAAGCGCGAAAATTGGTACCGCCCCACGAGGTGTCCATCCCACTTCGCAAAGCCGAACTGAGCATAAACGCGACCGAAGCTAGTATTGAGCTGGAAACTCTCTCTCTCGTCACCCGGTAACGCTGGGCCTTCCACCGCGGCGCGGGCCAAGAACCCCTCTTGGGCAAGACATTCGCCCACGAACTTCATGAACCGCCTCGCCTGCGCGCGAAGCATCTCGGCGCGCATGGCATTTTTCCTGGCGGCGTCGCGCTGCTCTTTTGTGGCTTCCATGTCGCCTTCATGAGAGTGAAGTGGTGTCCAGTCTCCGACGTGCTGGCGGTGTCTGCAATAGCCCTTTATGGGGGAATGCAGATCCCCGGATCGAGGTGGTGTAGAGCCGCTGGATGCAGAGCATGAAGAGCACGATTGGCGCACATGCTCGCGCTGCGGCGGCACGCGACTCTATAACGCCATCGGCCCGCGCCTCGGCATCATGCCCGACACCCACTACACGAAATGCGACACGCACGCGAAGCGCTGCCAGCACCTCTGGAACGAGATCAACGGGCCCTGCGCGTGGGCAGCGACCCTGTGGGTGGTGGATTTTCGGAGGGTTCAGATGTGAGCGTCGACCCATGGTGGTGCCCGTGGCCGTGCAGATCCTAGCGCTCAGCGGCGCGCAATGCGCGAATGAGTTTCTGCACTAGCTGTTCATGTTGCTCCAGCGCCTCATCAAGCGTGTGGGCTCCATAGCTCTCGTTTTCTTCCGCCACCTTCCCAACAACACGAGTCACGAACAGCGGCGTGTCCTTAGGGGCTCGCTCGGACACCCCGCGGAAGCGGGTAGTGACCACGACGCCGGAGTCTTCCATCAGCGTGCGGCGGAAGATCAGTTCGTTCTCAGCCATCCAGCGCGACCACTCGCCCTGGTCCAACACCTGGACAGGCCGGTTCTTCGCATCCAGGATATAGAAACGACTCCATCTGGGTGATGCCGATCGGGATCTCATGGGAGGATGATCGCAGTGCGTTGCAGCCCGTCAATACTGAATGGTCCCCCTAAAGGGTAGTGCAGAACATGCACCCACCGATAAGTCGATTCCACGCCCTGGGCACGGAAACGGATGATTTGTGAGGGTGCCGCGGCTGAAAAGGATGACTGGCTAGCATGTCGCGATCCGGAGGTGGCGCGGAGTTTCCTCGCACTGCCGTCGGCGAAGCTGATGGACACCGAACCAGCACCCATCGAGCGATGGCGGGAACTCTGGCCCGGATGGAATCCTGAAGCCGTTCAATCCCGGAAACGAGCAATCGGCCAGCCGATTGACTTCAAGCATCATGTGCCCTCTGTCGGGCAGCAATACACTGGAAACATGGCATGGCCCGAGCGCGCGCTATTGCGAAAGGACCCTGCTGAAGTTCAACGGGCAGCGGCGGCGGTTCAGCGAACCGGCTCATGTCAAAGAATCGCTGCGAGTGAATAGCCGCCGATTGGCACCCGACGCCATCGAGACGCATCCCCGCGCGATGCTCGCTCGATTAGTCGGCAAGGGGAAAGCCAAAGACATCCCGCTCCAGGTCTTGCTCGAACGCCGCCGTCCATGAGGTCCCGGCTCCGCCAGGATAGCGCCGGACTTCGCCCCCGATTACACGGGCGACGGTGACTTCGCGCGGGATACGACTCGGGCCGCCGGTTAGCGCAATGCCCTCCTCCGCGGTCACATCGAAGTCCTCTCGTACAAATCCATGCAACGCGCAAGCCGACTCGAAACTCTCGCGCTCATCCGCTGGCAGTTCGTGGAACAACTTTTGAGCCATGACCATCTCCCGGATCCCTCGCCAGGATCCTAGCATGACCAATCCGAGCATCCCCTAGTGGCTCGGCTACCCCATCTGCAATGCAATCACGCTCCAGGAAACCGAGTCCCGGCCCTGCGTATCCTTGCGCAGCCCGCTGTAGATTTCGGCCAGGCCAACCGCTCGGCCAAGTTCCAGCGTCTCTTCGGCTGAAACGTCGAACATCCTTCGACCGGGGGGAATCGGCCCGTGGCGGAGCGACATAATGACGCGGGCGCCCGGCGCTAGCAGCGCCGCGATTGCTTTCATCGCAACGGGGCGCTCGGCGGCGTCAAGATGCATCCATACGGCAGTCAGCAGAATCAGGTCAAAATGCTCTCGCCTGGACCGCATCTTGGATAGGTGGGGCAGTGCATCGTCCACCCACTCGATGGGCGAGGCCGCATGAATGCGCTGCCCCTCACGACGCAACTCGCGCGTGGGTTCAACGGCCACAACCCGATGTCCCAGCCGAGCGAGCGCGGCCGCATCGCGGCCTGACCCGGCGCCGACGTCGAGAATGCTGCTTGGCGCCAATGGGAATAGGTGCAGTACGTCTCGATGGACATCCTCGAACAGGATGCTCTCGTACTGCTGCGCCAATGCGACTGCGTTCTTGCCATAGCCGGAAGTACTTGCTGCTGGTTTTCTCATTCAGGTCCCCTCTCGCTCCCGATGGAGGCTTTCTTGTGCCCCGGTTTCGGCAAGAGAATCAAAATGCCCCCCCACCGACGGCGGATAGCAAGCAGGCGTGCGCTTTGGCAATCAGATACTCGTTGCTTGACCCCGACGAGACTTCCCGTAGACCGCCCTGCTAACCTGCCGGCGGTCTCCTTTTTTACGGATGCCCCGGGCGGCTCGGATTCGCATCCTGAGCTGCCAGACTCCCTAGACGAAACCATCCCGGAATGGCGATGGCCCGCATCGCTTGCGAGGCCTGTGGCACAGTATCGAGCCATGCGGCCCTCTGCGTGTAACGGGGCGCTTTCTCTGCGTCTACATGGGAGCCTTCAATATGGCCGGCACCAGCCTGCTTCTGCTGATCGACGACATCACCTCCATCCTCGACGATGTGGCCACCATGAGTAAAGTGGCTGCCAAGAAAACGGCCGGCGTGCTAGGCGACGACCTCGCCTTGAATGCGCAGCAGGTCAGCGGCGTGAAAGCAGATCGAGAATTACCCGTCGTGTGGGCTGTAGCGTTGGGATCCTTGCGCAACAAGGTGATTCTGGTGCCGGCAGCTCTGGCGATCAGCGCTGCCGTGCCATCAGCTATCGTGCCACTGCTAATGGCCGGCGGCGCCTTTCTTTGCTATGAGGGATTCGAGAAGATTGCGCACAGCTTCCTCCATAGCGATTCCGCGGAGACGAGAAGGCCAAGATTCGTGGTGCGGTGCGCACTGATTTCATCCTGTCGGCGGAGATCATCGTCATCTCGCTCGGGACAGTATCCGGCGCAACATTCGGCACGCAGGTAACCGTGCTGACGACCATTTCCTTGCTCATGACGGTGGGCGTCTATGGCCTCGTGGCGGGTATCGTCAAGCTGGACGATGCCGGCCTGTACCTTAGCCAGAAGGCCTCTGCTGGCGCGCGGGCCATTGGCCGCGGCATCCTGCGCCTGGCGCCTTGGCTGATGCGCGCGCTATCCGTGATCGGGACCGCGGCGATGTTCCTGGTAGGCGGCGGAATTCTGGCGCACGGTATTCCTGCTGCGCATCATCTAATAGAGCCCGCAACTGAAATGCTGGCAGGAGTACCTGTGCTCGGTGCAGGCCTGGGAATGCTGGGTCCTGTATTGATCAATGCACTGACAGGCATCGCAGCAGGTGCACTGGTCACGGCTGTAGTCGCCGTTGCGAAACTTGGAATGCGAGCCCTACGGCCATCGACATCTTGCTTCCGAAACCGCTGCCGCAAAAGCAAAACCCCCCAGTACTTTCGTACTGGGGGGTTTCAAGGGAGAGCCTGGCGATTACCTACTTTCACACGGGTATCCGCACTATCAT
>NZ_BAAILO010000421.1:0-459 GCF_054589115.1 Cupriavidus sp. 8B
ATGTATCGGATATTCCAGCAGGATGAATAGCTGTCCGGTGGAGATGGGTGTAGGGAGAACAGCTAGTTGTTCAAAAAATGTGGGCACACCTAAGCCATGAAGGGAGAGGGAGTAAACACTGTCGTCGTTCCAGGCGGCTTTGGCGCATCCTGTCAGCTTTGGCACCCGGGGCTTGCGCGTTTGCGCTGGCCCGTGGTGTTCAAATCCCAACAGGGTGCTCCCCCCTCCCGCCTGGCGGGAGAGCAACCGTGTCAAGTGGGGTCGGGGGAGAGGGCGGGCGTTGGATGTGGCGTTGGCCTGCTTGACGTCAAAAGGTCAAAAGCTCAACGGCTTAAAGTCAAAGGCAGTTTCACCTCCCCTGCGGGGAGGCGACCTACTTTCTTGTCTCGCCAAGAAGGTAGGCAAAGAAGGCGACCCGGATGGGGCGAAAGACTCCTCGTCGTCAGGCAAAAAGAGCGG
>NZ_BAAILO010000422.1:0-2562 GCF_054589115.1 Cupriavidus sp. 8B
TCGTAGCACGGCCTGGAAAGGCGCGCCCGCTAAGGCGTAGCGGGCGATAGGGGTACGACTTCGCCTCGGACCTATTGCGTTTGGCAATGCACTGGGCAGCAGCTTGGCGAGCCAGAGTTCGAACGGCAGCAGCAGCGAGGGCGAGTCGGCGTTGGGCAATGCGTGGGCGAACTCGCAAGGGCCGGTAGACCCGCTATATGGCACGTCGCTGGGTGTGAAGCCGTCGTATCTGAATCCGTCGACGTCGATGTTCGCGGACGCGGTCGTGCCGACAGACGGCAAGGCCTATGACAATGCCGTCTATGGTCAGATGGTCTCGGTGTTTGGCGAGACTGCCGGAGGAAGTCAGTCGACGTCGTTTGCTTCGCCCAACACGATGCTCTTTGCGGGCGATGGTGCGCCGACTGGGCGGCCCGACATCCTGCTCCCAGAGGTAGAAGTTACGCCAATGGGTATTCTGGATCCGATCTACGGTACTGGGTCAGCTTACGCACCTCTGGAGGCTACCAATGGCCTCACAGGCATGTTTGGCAGGGCCGCGTTAGTGGATGACAGTCAACATCTCTTCTCCGAAGATCCGCAGGCGCGTAGGGATGCTATCGAAAGTCAGATTCGCTGGGAGATTGCTGGACAAGAAGCTCGTGACGCTTCGTTGGAGGGTGGACAGTTACTACCTACGGGTGGTGCCGCGCGCGGCATACCTCGAGGTGGCATTGGCAACTTCGAGATGGTGCGAAACGGCAACTGGGATGCTGCACTGAATCTCGCGGCAGACCCGTTTGGATTGCTTGGAGAACTGCCCGGGTTGCGTGAGGATCTAGGTAGGTTGAGTCGTACGCAGGCGGAAGGGCAGATTGAGAGGATGCGTCAGGGTATGATCGATGCTGGCATCAAGAATGTACCTGAGTATTCTCTAGCGTGGGACGCTAACGGAAAGCTGGTCCGGGACTACGCGGCCACGACAGATAATCTGGGTCGCGTTTATGAAGACTTTGTGCGCGATCAACGCATGCGCGAGACATGGGGCGACGACTATCAGAATGTGCGCATCGGCAAATCTCGGATGACTCCGATGGAGTTTGAAAAGAAGGTTCTTGACATACATCAGGCTGCCACGGATGACGCTTACCGAGATGGTATCGATGCCATGGATAGAGGACGCCTGCCTAAGTCTGCGAAGGATCTCGGTGTATTTATTGATGACCGAGTACGGCTGCAGTTGCGTGGATTTGCTGCTGAGGAGGGACTGAGTGATAGTGCGGCATCGAACGTATGGGCTGTCAATCGCCGCATCAAGAGTGAACAAGTGCCGGGCTGGGGAGTGCCCGATAGCAGGCTAGGAGCGAACCTTTATGCCGATACGACGCTGGCGGCGAAGGGTGCCTATACGCCCCAGATTATGAAGTGGAACGAAATACGCCCTGGCAATGTACTGATCATTCGACCTACGGAGCTGGGAGGGTCATATTCAATCCTTCGTAACGCGATTCCATCGTTTACGAAGTCTGTTGGCAGAGGTATGTGATGTCATTGAGCGAGAAATTGGCGGACTTTGCTGCTGCTCTTTCGGGAGCGACGTTAGCCCCGGATGGGTATCCGAAATGGGGTTATGTTACCTATGAAAGCAACATGGCTGATTTGAAGACGCTGTGGGCGGAGATTCGCCCACAGTTGACGCGGGATATTGACCGTGTTGCATTGATTGACGGGAAGCTGAGTGAGATGTTTGCAGCGTTCGATGCAGGGGATAAGGAGCGCGGGCGCGACGCAGCTTGGTTGATGTACAACCTAAAGGTAAAGGAATTGCGATAGGTGAGGGTCTACCCCGATTGATGATACCCGCCCTGTGCGGGCGTTGTCGTTCCTGGGCTACGTGTTTGGTTGAGCGATGTCGCCCGCGACATGCTCGCCCCTGAGGTCGTAGCGCACGAACTGTCGGATGCCATCCGGAAACCGCTTCTCGACAGTGCCTTTGGGCGTATCCGGCGTGACGACGTAGATGGGATTGCCCCGGGCGAGATGCTCGCGGGCGGCCTCGCCATCGTCGTTGAACATCTCGGCCAGGAGGGCTTCCAGTTCATCGTCCGGGGCGCGAGGGAACATCAAGGCAACTTAAAAGTAACAGTAATGGGACTGTTGTGGGACATGGCCTGCCCTGCAAAACCTGATGGCATATGCTCTTTAGCCGCGTCGGCTGCTTGGAAAAGGGGTTCAGCCCGGTCCGATTCCGTCGCAAATCCTGGTCCTACCGTCTCTACACAAGGGCCGCAAGGACCGGCTCTTGCCACTGGCCGAGCGGGCACTGTACTGGGTGCAGCAGTACCTCGACCACGCCCGTCCGCTGCTGGCGGGGACCCGACCGAGCCGGCGCTGCTGCTGGGCAGTGAGGGCAAGCCGCTGACCGAGATGTGGCTCTCGACGGTGGTGGCTCAGTACCAGGAGAGCGCGGAGTTGGGCGAGCACGGCGGCTGCCATCTGTTCAGGCACTCGATGGCGACGCTGATGCTGGAAAACGGCGCGGACATCCGTTTTATACAGGCGATGCTCGGGCACGCCGAGCTC
>NZ_BAAILO010000423.1:0-9701 GCF_054589115.1 Cupriavidus sp. 8B
CACTCGAGGTGTTCGCTCGTATGCTCAAACAAGTTTCTCATCCCCCAACTTCAATTCACTGACGGGGTGTTGCACTTGGGACTTGAAACCGCCCTGGGATACCCTGATTTCATCCGCGCATATTGAAGGCGGCGGTACACATCCTTATATCGGAGCGATAGCCGCCAACAGGGGGCGCGGCTGGATGCGCAGTCTCAGGATGCGTACGCAGTTCGTGAAATACCGCCCCTCTGAGATTGCGGCAGCAGCAAGTGTTTGCCCCTCGGGTCTGATCGAGTTCTGGGCGGCGTCGATGCGCCACCGGGATATTGCGGCAGGGCAGTCAGAATTGATCTATACGTTCAACATCAAACTGCGGCCATTCCTGCGCATCTTTGACCCGCTGGCGGCATGGATCTTCGAGCGTGAATCCCGACGGCGGTTTGCGGCGATGGCGGATTATCTGCGCCGGATCTACGTTGGTGAGATTCCCAGTAAATGATATCGGCGTACCAATGCCATCCCTTATCCGGTCATGATGCGCTTGCCTCGCAAGGCGAGCAGGTATCTGCCGCCTTCCCGGCTCCACACAAGTCCAGCAACTTAAGGACCACGTCAACACGCATCCACCAGGCTTGCAGGGCGATCGGCTGTCACCGTGACAGTCGATGTAGCCCATGAAGCAACAATTGACTTGTCCGTTGTAAATGGCTGCTCAGGAACTGGCGGACGTCCGAATAGGCCGACGAGCGGCAGGCATTTCTACGTGAACGAATGGCAGTTAAACTTCGAGAACGGACGTTGCCGTCGCGGAGACCCGAATGGCAGCAACGGGTCGGTCAGCGACGATCGCTGTCGCCCGGAAGGCATGCGGCCGAGTACGGCCAGTTACGGCCGTCGGCCTGCGGGTCCAACCAGACGCTCGAGCGTCGCTTCAAGGACATTTGCGCGTCGACGGAGCTCATTGGTTTGTCGGCCACTTCCGCCATTGGGCCGATTCTTGGGCCAGTTTCATGGCAGCACTCATTGAGGTTGCGACGCCCGAGAACGGCTGCTGATGGACTCCACCTGTGCACGGAACGTGCCCCACGAGGAGCCTGGCTCAAGTTCGAGAGCAAGGTGGTGGCTCCACAAAGACTGCGCGGAGCCACCACCAACTGCGGGAAGAAACAAGGCGTATTGTTATCGTTGACGTGAGTGGGCGCTCGTCAAGGACGAAATCACCGTAGACTGGACACAAGTCCGCCCTCAAGCCATTCTAGATAGAAACAGTCCACTGGACTGGACGCCGTATTGCACCGTTACGGTACTCCGTGCGTGCTGCCGCGTCCGCGGCCAAATCCTCCTTAATAGCCTCGATCACTACTCGCTTCCTTCGACCTCGGTCGCATGTGACCAATGAGCGAAGGACAGCCACTGTGCAGTTAGATGCGGCTTCAAGTCGGCAGGGAATACATCAAGCGCTTTCGATCAAGCGCAGTACCGCTGCGGAAAGGGCGCCATTGCTGTCACCAAGCAGGTCGACAGCGTCGAAATGGTGGCCTCGCCTCTGTTCGACCACCTGCACGTCGAAGCCATGCGCTTCCAGTAGCGTCTGGTATTCGCGCTGGAGCCGGTGGTATTCCGGCGACTCATCGCCGCCCACGGTGAGAATCATCGGCAGCCTCACCTTCGGCAGATGAGCGACGGGGCTGTAGGCGGCGACGTCCGCCTCGGTCAGTTGCACCACCTTGTTGAGATAGCAAAGCCGGATCGGTTCGAGGTCGTACAGCCCGCTGATCGCGCAACCGCCCTTGAGCACGTCAGCCGGAACGCCGAGGTTCTCCCAGTTGGTGCCCGCCAGAATTGCTGTGAGATGTCCGCCAGCGGAGTGCCCCGAGACATAGATCCTGTTGGCATCGAAGCCGCCGAGTTCCCCAGCGTTGCGATAGAGCCATATCACCGCGTCGCGATTGTCGCGGACGATCTCCGACATCCCCACTTCCGGCGCCAGCCGATAGTTGACCACCGCAACGTTGATGTCGCGCTTCAGGTAGGGAGAGGCAATGTAGCTGAAGTCGGATTTGTCCAGAGACTGCCAGTATCCTCCGTGAATGAAGACCAATAGCGGACGGTCCTTGTTGGCGGCTGGGAAAAAATCGAGCGTCTGCTTGGCGTCGGGCCCATACGCGCGACTCTCCATGACGGGATGGGTCCGGCGGAAGTCCTCGCTGACCTTCGCCCAAGTCTGGAAGATGTCCTGGAAGCCGGGAATTCCCGCCCTGACGTTGTACTGCTTGTCCAGCTCTTCCTGATTGAAGTTTCGATACACTGACATTACATTGGCTCCAGACTGTTGGAATCGATCGGCTGATTCCTGTTGCAAGTTGCGACGCTCGTTGGCGTCCGACCAAAGATACTTGCCTGCGCCAGATCCTCGCGCGCCAGCAGATGACAGCGACTATCGCGGAGATGCCATGTTTGGAAAGAGCGAGAACCGGGACGACTATCAGGCCATAGACCGGCCAATCGGCGGGATGGCGCGCACCCTTGCGGGCGGCTTCTATATCGACACGCACTCACATCCTCGCGCCCAACTCATCTACGCTTACGTCGGCGCCATCTCGGTATCAACCGACTATGGCTCATGGGTCGTGCCTCCCCAGCGCGCCGTCTGGGTGCCGTGCAATGTCCGGCACGCCATGCAGGCTTGCGGCGACGTCGAGATGCGCACCGTCTACATTCGCGAGGACGCCATCCCGGCGGAATTGCAGACGTGCTGCGTCGTTGCGGTGCCGCCGCTGCTCCGGGAACTGATTTCCGCCGTCGTGCGCATGCCGGTCGAGTACGAGCAGGACGGACGCGACGGCCTAGCGGTCCAGCTTCTGCTGCATGAGCTGCGCCCCCTCTCCGTGGTCCCCCTTCACTTGCCCATGCCCAAGGACAACCGGCTGAGCAAGATCTGCGCAAGGATCCTCGACGATCCTGCCGACGAGACTTCGGTACAGGAGTGGAGCCAGTTCGTCGGCGCCAGCGAGCGCACCATCATTCGTCTCTTTCCCGAAGAGACCGGCCTGACCTATAGCCGCTGGAAACAGCAGGCGCGACTGATGGCTGCCGTTCGCCTCCTGGCGGAGGGATGCCACGTGACCGACATCGCATTGCAGCTCGGATACGAGAGTCCCAGCGCCTTCAGCGCCATGTTCCGCCGGGCGCTCGGTATGACGCCCACCGAGTATTTCCGGGATGTCGCAGGTGACTAACGCGGCCCCGTAGGCTGGATTGGCGTCTGCGCGACAGTAACTGGCGTCGGGACGCCGGTCACCATCTCAGCCGTACGGCACAGTCAGGGGGCCGACGGTTGCGACAGCGTGCTTTCTCCGTCGGTACTTGTCCAAATCGAGGAGTCAGCATGTCAGTCATCGATCGTATCGAGGCGGCCGGGATCGTTCTGCCCGCCGCCGAAACCCCCAGGGCACTGTACGTGCCGTACACAGTACACAACGGCCTCCTGACGGTGTCGGGGCAGTTGCCGCTGAAAGGCGGAAAGCCCGAATTCGTCGGTAAGGTACCTGGAGAAGTCACCGTGGAAGATGCCCGCGCGGCAGCACGGCTTTGCCTGGTCAATCTGCTCGGCTGGGCCGCGGCCGCAACGGACGGCGATCTCGAGCGGATCCGGGGCATCGTTCGAGTGGGTGGCTACGTGGCGGCGCAGCCCGGGTTTTATGACGCGCCCGCGGTGATCAACGCCGCTTCGGAGCTTCTTAACGAGATCTTTGGCGAGAAGGGGCGTCATGCCCGCGTGGCCATGGGGGTCGCGAGTCTGCCCTTCGACGCGCCAGTCGAGATCGAAGCCACGTTTGTCCTGGATGCCTGAGCGATGGGAACACAGACAAGAGCCGGGTACGCCGACGTCCTGGTCGGATTGCAATACGGCGATGAAGGAAAGGCGCGAGTCGTGGATCATCTCGCGGGCGCCTATGACGTGATCGCGCGCTTCAACGGCGGTGCCAATGCGGGTCATACGATCGTCACTGCCAGCGGGGAATTGCGCTTGCGGCAGATCCCGTCCGGGGTATTGCATAGGCGGGTCGCACTCTATATCGGATCCGGCTGCGTCATCGGCTTGCAGCAACTGGCAAGCGAGCTCGGGATGCTCGCTGCTTACGGGATCGATCTCGCCGGTCGACTGACGATCAGCGACCGATGCCCACTTGTCCAGCCGGTCCACGTGCTGCGCGATCGCAATGAAGGCGGACAAATCGGCACGACGGGAAACGGCATTGGGCCCTGCTACGCGGACCTCGCAATCCGGATGCACGACGGTGAGAGATCCTCCTTCCAGCTTCGGGACCTGTTGCGGGATGCCGACGAGGTATTCGAAACGCTGAATCGGGCTGCCGCATTGCGCGAGGAAGGCGAGTTCGCCAATGCCGCAAACCGGATGCGCGAAGCGTGGGACGTCGTGCGGCTGTTCGTGACGGACGATCCACTCTGGCTGCCGCATCGGGTGGAACAGGGGGCAAGGGTTCTCTTCGAGGGCGCGCAGTCCGTGATGCTCGACGTCGTACATGGCGATCAGCCGTGGGTCACCTCCAGCCATACCTTGCCCTCGTATGCTTATGTGGGTGGCGATTTGCCGTGCAAGTACCACCGCAAGACGATCGGCGTGGCCAAGGCGATCGTCTCGCGTGTCGGCGGCGGACCTCTGCCGACCGAACTCGGGGGAGAACGATCCGAGCGCTATTGCGCCGACGCCGCGCGTTCGGGACGCGGCAAGACCGACGAAGCCGCTGGGGCCAACGCCCTCGTGCTACTCGCCGGGGACGACGAGTTCGGCATCGGCATGGCACTTCGCATGCTGTCGAACGAGTACGGCACCGGAACCGGCAGGCCGCGCCGCGTCGGACTGCTAGATCTCGCGCAGCTCCGGCTCGCCGTGCAGCAGTTCGGCATCGACGAGATCTTCCTGAACAAATGCGACAGCCTGGCGGCATTCGCCCGGTGCGCCGACCAAGGCATTCCGGTCATGGTCGGTCAGGGCGATACCGGTGCCCGGCATACCATCCGCTTCCCCGCCTTCGGTGAAGCGGCGATTCCGCAGGATCCCACTGCTCCGCTCCCTCCGCAGTTGGTGGCTCTGCTCGCACGCGTGGAAGAGGTCATCGGCCGGCCGCTGCGGGGGATCGGACTGGGCCCTGGGCGAGAGCAGATGCGCATGTTTGAAGAACAGCATGGAGATATGAAATGACCTCTACAACACCATCCTATCTCGACAGCGCCATGCGTCGGACCGACCTAGCATGGAGCGACTGGGAAGCGATTGAAGCGTTTCTGAAGGACGAGCTAATCTGCAGGGTCGCCGTCCACGATACGCCGTACCCCTACGTCACCGCGCAGAGCTTCACCTTTACCGGCGACGCGTTCCTGATACACAGTTCGCGCTTCGGCAAGCTCGCCGCCGCGATCCGCGCGAATCCACTGGTCACGATCGAAATCGACCGGCCCGTCGCGCTGCTTAAGGCACCCAAGGGCCAGAATACGAGCCTGGAGTACTACAGCGTCATCGCCCGCTGCGTGGTTGTACTACGCGATAGTACGGACGAGGTGCGCGCGCACCAGTATCAGGCACTCGACAAGTTCCGCCCCGAGAAGGATTACTCGCCGATCGAGGATGGCGCGGCCAATCAGATCGTGGCGTATCGATGCGAGATTCGCGAAATGACTGCAAAGAAGCGCATCCTCGGCGACGGACAGTACTCTCCGCCCGGACAGCCCAAGGCGCCGTATCTTCGCTATCCCTTCCAGGCAGGTGCCACGCTATCCGGATTGGCACCGGAGGCGTTCGACCCTCACAAGTTCGACCGGGAAGGACGATAGCTATCGCTCCAAATTTCGCTTTACAAGTCGCATGACAGGAGGGGTGCTCGGGCACCTCTTTTCATTTTTTCAAGCCATCCTGCTTCGGCAATATTCCATGGCATCTGCAAGATAGAGCTTGGCGTTCCGGCACGCGCTTCGGAAACGCATCCACGCGACAGTAGCAAGCGATACCGCGGCATTGCGCTATCGCTTTCGGCCGGCACTCCCGGTGCCGGCACAAGAACTACTGGAGACAATATGAAGCTCACCCCTCTCGAGTTGATGCGCGTGCGCACCGGAGACCGGTTGGAACGGTTGCCGGTGTGCGGGTATCACCGATCGCTCTTCGCCATCATTGCGCTGGCGTTCTTCTTCGATAATCTCGACCTGGCTATGATGACGTATCTACTGGGGTCGATTCGCACCGAGTTCGGGTTGACGTCCGCGCAGGCCGGTATGCTCGGGAGCGCCAGTTTCGTAGGGATGGGAATCGGTGCGCTAAGTTCCGGCGTGCTGGCGGATAGGTTCGGCCGCAAGCCGGTGTTCCAGGTCAGCATGATTATCTGGGGCGTAGGCAGCTATCTCTGTTCGACCGCCGACAGCCCGCAAGTGCTAGCCGCGTATCGATTGCTGCTCGGGCTCGGTATGGGCATGGAGCTGCCGTTGGCGCAGACCCTGATGTCGGAGTTCATCCCGGCGCGCCAGCGCGGCAAGTATCTGGCATTGATGGACGGCAACTGGCCAATCGCCTTTATCTGTGCCGGCCTGATGTCCTACTACGTGCTCAGTGCCTACACATGGCGAACGATGTTCCTGCTGGGGGCAACTCCCGCCCTCTTTCTGTTCGTCGTACGGCGCTATGTCCCCGAATCGCCGCGCTGGCTCGAATCGAAAGGCCGTCACGAAGAGGCCGCCGGCATCGTAGATCGTATCGAGAAAGCGGTCATGCGGAAACTGAAGCTGTCGTCGCTGCCGGAGATCATGCCTGCTCTGTCGGCTGCCGAGCCGGAGACCTCTGGTCTGCGTGTACTCTGGTCGCGCGAGTACCGGAGCCGGACATTGACGGTCTGGGGACTGTGGTTCTTCGCATTGCTGGGCTTCTACGGCCTGAACACGTGGATTGGTGCATTGCTGCAGCAGTCGGGGCTCGGCGTGAGCCAATCCGTGCTCTACACGGTCTACATTTCCATCGGCGGCATTCCGGGCTTCCTCTGGGCGGCGTTCGCCGTCGAGCGTTGGGGACGCAAGCCTGCATGCGTGACCACGCTCGTGGGCGGAGCCTGCATGGTATTCCTCTACGGAAAGGTCGCGGGCTCCAATCCGGACGCCATGACGCTCTTGATTTCGGGCGGCATGATGCAGTTTTTCATGTTCGGCATGTGGGCGGTGCTCTATACCTATACGCCCGAGCTCTATCCGACGCGGGCGCGAGCGTCCGGCTGCGGCATGGCGTCGACCGTCGGGCGGATCGGCTCGTTGCTCGGGCCGACACTGGTCGGGCTGGTATTGCCGATCGCCGGTCAGGCTGGCGTGTTCTGTCTCGGTGCGCTGTGCTTCCTTGCCGCGGCATTGATCGTGTACAGGTTCGGCATCGAAACGCGAGGGAAGGCGTTGGAGACCATTGCCGAATGACGAGGTCGGCGGCGTGCTGTCTGCTGGAGACCGCCTCGGGTGGCGGCTGCTACTGCCCGGGGTCCTGCTGTCGACTGTAGTGTCGTTGCAACGAGCATCCAATTCGCCAGGTTTCCACCTTGCTGACCTGCAAGAGCTACTACGAGGCATTGGCCCGATCCGCGGCCGCGTTCGCTTGACTTCAAAATGTGGTCAGCAAGGATCTGCACCTGGCGATGAAACTGGCGGAATTGGCTGACATTACTCTATGGTTGCTCGATCGAGTGATCCAGTATCTCGCTGCCACCGACAGCCATGCAATGCAACGATGGGGCGGCACGGCAGCGTGGTGGCTTGAAGCCGGTCATCCGAGGTTGTCGGGACGGGGAATATGACTTGGCGAGTGCCGGCTTTCGCCGAGCACTTGCCGCTCGACATGACCGCACAAATTTCCCTTTCACCTTGGAAGCTGCCGTTGAGGCTGCGTGGGACCGAACGGCAGAAGAGGGCAACGGCTACATCGGATTGGTAGCGAATGCAGGGCAACCGCCGGCTCGACATGGTCCACCGCGCGTTCCGCCGCTTGTCCGACAACGCGTCGATTCGGATCACGAGATCGACGCCGCTTTCCACGAAACCGATCGGCAGTCTGCCCTGTCGGGCTTCCGCCAGATCACCCACGCATCCGCAACAGATCAGCGTAAGAGACCAGCTTGCGTTCCTCATTAGCAAGCGTCTTTCGTCTGGACGCCGAGCGGGTTGGTTGGCCGCGCTCGAACTTAGCGGCGGCGCGCGCGTCCTCCCGCGTGTAGGTCCGCGCGGCCTTGGCTTCCGCCCTCAGGCGTTCAGCTTCTAGCCGCGCAGCAGTGCGTTCCTCTCGGGCAATATCTTGCACGGCCGACATGATTTCGGCTCTTAGTAAATCGCGCCTTTGCTTGGCAGCGGCACGGGCAGCCTGCAATTGCTCTTTCCTCTGCCGCAGCCAGTCTTTCCCGTTGACCGGCGCAGGCCTGGCCTCTGGCGGCACGCTCAGGCGCAAAGCCCTGCTGATTGAAACTCTCTCGGTCCGCAGCGTGCGCCGCGTTTCCTGCTTCGCATCACTCACGCTGCCTCACTCTGCCGGCACCACATAGGTGTGGCTCATGCATCACCAGTTGAAGTCCATAAACTCATCCCGCCAACCTTACCATAGGACTCCATCTCGGGCTTGGATGAAGGCGGTTAGACGCCGGCATACCGCGGAGACCGGCCGCTCCCGGCCAGGGGACTAAACCGCTCGCGCGGTAACCCTCCGGCCAAGCGCAAAGTGACTCAACCGCCAGCGCTGTTTCCTATGTTGAGGACCGAGGCAATTCGCCTCGAACCTCGACAGGAGCACAGCCATGTCAGTCGCGACGCCTACCATCAGCCCGCTACGCCAGCGCATGATCGAAGACATGCGGATGCGCAAGCTCTCGGACAAGACCCAGACCCACTACCTCCGCGCCGTGCGGCAGTTCGCCGTCTTTCTCGGACGCTCGCCCGACACGGCCAGCACCGAGGACCTACGGCGCTATCAACTCCATCTGGTCGATCACGGCATCTCCCCGGTTTCGCTCAATGCCGCGATCACTGGCTTGAAGTTCTTCTTTGAAGTGACTCTCGGCGATGCCCAACGCATGGCCAAGATGCGTCCGGTGCGAGTGCCACGCATCCTGCCAGTGGTACTCAGCCCCGACGAAGTCGCCCGAGTGCTGGCCGCCGCCGGTAACCTGAAGCACCAGACCGCGCTCGCGGTCGCCTACGGCGCCGGCCTGCGCGCAAGCGAAGTGGTGGCGTTAAAGGTGACCGATGTCGACAGTGAACGCATGACCCTGCGCATCGAACAGGGCAAGGGCCGCAAGGACCGCTACGCCATGCTCTCGCCAGTGCTGCTCGAACGACTGCGCGTCTGGTGGCGTGTCGCCCACGCACAGGGCAAGATGCTCGACGGAGGCTGGCTGTTCCCGGGCCTCAATCCGATCGAGTCGCTCAGTGTCCGGCAACTCAATCGCGCCATCCATGCCGCCGCCCAGGATGCACAGATTGATAAGCGCGTGTCCATGCATACGCTGCGACACAGTTTCGCCACCCACCTGCTCGAACAGAAGGTCGATATTCGCGTCATTCAGGTACTGCTCGGGCATAAGAAGCTGGACTATCTCCCGCGCGGAACTATGTCCGGTGTTCACTGGGACCCCCAGTCTGTCGTGGACTTGTCACATGGGCGCTAGACATTGGCATTCTCCTTT
>NZ_BAAILO010000424.1:0-30069 GCF_054589115.1 Cupriavidus sp. 8B
TGAGCGTCAAGGGGCTTCAGTTGGGCGGCGCAAGCCGCGTCAACGAAGTGCGGATAAATCCAATGCTCAACTTTGAGCAGATTTTATGGAACAGTCATCCGTATGCCCGTCCAGGCGCACATGATCGATGCCCGCGGCCGCCAGCGCCAGGCCGATCCGCTGCACGGCCTCCTGCAGGTCCGCACCGATCACAACCTCGTCCAGGCCGAAGAGCACCTTCTCGGATAGGCCCAGCTCCCAGCCGTTCTCGGTATGCTTGAATCCCTGCGACTCCAGCGCCTGGACTTGCTTTGGGGTGAGCTTGGGAGCGGGCACTGTCTGGCAGGCGGCAAGGGCAAAGGTGATTGCGACCAAGGTGGCAGCCATGCCCCGGCTGCCAGTGACTCGCAAGTTCGATGGCACCCCATGATTATTTCTCATTGTCTTTGCACTCGGGCCCGGGTACGGATACGGGCTCTCCCAGGCGCGGCTCCGCGCTCTCCCAGCCGCCTCCCGACCTGCGCTTGGCCTGGTACATGGCCTCGTCCGCTGTCTGCATCAGGGTGGCGGCAGTCTGCGCATGCAGCGGAAACACGGACAACCCGATGCTGAGCGACGCCCCGATGCTGGTGCCGCTCGACAGTTGCACCGGGTCCTTCATGCGAAGCAGGATATGCTCCGCGACGTGGACGATGTCGGAAGGCTTGCGCAGCGAGGTCAGCAGTACCGCGAACTCATCGCCGCCGAGCCTGGCGACCAGGTCGCCCTCCCGCACGCAGGAACGGATGCGCCGGGCAATGTCGGACAACACCTCGTCCCCGGCGGCATGGCCGAAAGTGTCGTTGATCTCCTTGAACGCGTCGCTATCCAGGTAGAGCACGCCGGCAAATCCCTTGGAGGTGCCGGCAAAGCGCACAGCCCGATGCAGCGCATCCTCGAACGCCGCCCGGTTGAGCAGGCCGGTCAGGCTGTCGTGGCTGGCGCGGTGCGCCAGCGACCTGTTCTCGTGCTGGAGCTGGTTCTGCCAGGTCTCCAGTTCGTCGAGCAGGCCGTTGAAATCCTCGCCGAGCGCATTGAGCTCGGCAATGTGGGCTGGCGGCGTGCGCTGGTCGAAGGCGCGCTCCGAACGCACGGCATGGGCCACACGCATGAGGTTGCGCACCGGCTCGATGATGTGGACCAGCATGCGGCTCGACATGTAGTGCGCGCTGACCGCGGTGAGCAGCAGGCAAGCCAGCACCCCCAGCAGCCCGCTCAGCACAAAGCGCAAGAGGTTGCCCGTGTCGGCCGTCAGGCGCACGGTGCCCACCGCCTGCGTTTCATGCAGTATCTCCTGCTCCACGGGACCGAGCGCCATCATGCGGCTGGCCAGGCGCTGCAGGCCGGGAAGCCGCTCGCCGGCCGGGCGCTGCCACTCGGCCAGCAGCCGGTTGTCCTTGTCGTAGACGCGGGCCTGGGCTACCTCCGTCGCGGCAATCGCCACCAGCGCCTCGTTGGCGGCCGCCTGGTCGCGGAACACCACCGGCGCTTCCAGCGTGTACGCCACGGAGCGGGCAACCAGGTGCAGGTTGTGGTCGGCATAGACGCGCAGCGCGGCCAGCCCGAGCGCGGTCAGAGAGATGCCCGCCGTGCAGACGGCGATCAGCGCCACGCTGAGATGGATGCGGCGCAGCGTGTTGTACAGCGTCGGACGCGACCCCCTCGCGTCGGGCCGTAGTGGCAGCTTCATGGCGATGGCCCCCGGCGGCGGCCAAGCTGCAATACGGCCGGATGGATGTGGATGCCGCTGCGGGCAACGGCATCCAGGTTGACGCGGAACGAGACGTGGCCATCGACCACGTTGAGGCAGAACATGCTGCCGATCTCGCACTCGTAGTCCTCTTCCGTGATGACAAGGACCGGGCGCCCGATCAGCTCCGTCGACAGTTTCTTGCGCCGGGCATCCGTCATGGGCCCCAGGTAGACGGAATCGCAACCCGTGGTGGACACGCCATCCTGCAGGTCGATGCGCCTGGATTGCACGGGGCGGCCGGTTGCCAGGACACCGCCCTCCGCAAGCTTGGCGCCGTAGCGGGCCGAGCCGTCCACGCACAGGCGCAGGACTTCCCGCTCGGTTGGCCAGCGCGCATAGCCAAGCAGGCTGAACACCACCCGCGCCACCGCCTCGGAACGCGGGGGGGCCGTGTCCGCCGCAGTGCCCTGCGACTGCGCGCAGAGGATGGCGGCAAGAAGGGCCGGCAGTAAGCGCGGAAGGCGCGAATGCTTGCGGCCGCGGCGCGGGCTGGCTGGCTGGCTGGCTGGAACGGTAGCCGTTTGAAGAGGCAAGTGGTGAGGCCTACCAAGGGACGCATTTGGGGAACATCGCATCGCACAGCAAGCGATACGACACGACCTGGCTAGCAAGATCAAGCAGGGATTCCAGCCCGGCGCGAACGCCACCGGACAACCTTGCTAGCCCAAACCCTTTAACGGCGCTCCTGCTTTTATATTTACCCCTTATTTCCTGCCCGGCGCTGCCTGTGACGACAAAGGCAGGCCCGCGACCTGCCGCAACATCGCCATGGGGCCGAGCCGCTCGATGGTACGCATCTGTGCTTCATTCCGCACAAAGAACGATCCTGCAAACCCGAGCGTATTGACCGAGATGCCCTCCACGGACTCAGCCGACCTGGGCACGAGCAGCATCCCAAGCGGCGTGACAAGCAGGTTGTATGGCGCGCACGCCTGCGATTCGCCATCCACGTCGATCACCCGCACGCCAACCGCCTCCAGCAGCGTGTGGTAGCGCTCAAGTGCGGTGCGCGCCAGAACCGGGCCAGGCGCCGCCGACAAAGCCAGCGGCGCGAACGCATGCGAAAACGCCAACCCCGGCACGGTGCCAACGGCGCCATCGATGCGCGCCGCCGCAAGCAGCGGCGCGATGGGCAGCGCCGGGCCTTCGCTGGCAAGTGGCAGCGGCACCAGTTGCAGGTGCTTGTGGCGCTGGCTTGCCCCGGCCGCCGCGCCGCCGTTATAGAAGCCAAGGCCATCGAACTCGGCCATGCAGGTCATCAGCGCCTCGAAATCCGCCAGGTTGAGCAGCGCGTCCTGCGGCGCGAAGCGGCGGGTCACGATCAGCAGGTGATGATCCAGGACGTTGAACTTGTTCAGCAGCCCAATATGGGTCTCGCAGACGTCGGCGACAAACAGGTCCGGGTCGTAGGGAAGGAACGGGTCGGCGCCCGCCTGGTTGCCGGGGACGGCGTTGTCATTCTGGTGCGCGTTGCCCTGGTCCCTGTAGCGGTCCTTGCGCGCAAGGCTGGAAACCTGGCGCACCAGGAAGCGCACGCCGCCATCGTCGATGCCCGCCTGGAAGGTCTCGATCGGGCGCAGCGCGCCGCACTGCAGGGCGTGCTGCGTCTGGCGCACGATGGCCGGCCACAGCGTGCCGGGCTGGAAAGATCGATGTGGCATGGTCTGGCCCAAGGGATGAGGGACTATCGCCGCACTGGCAGCCCAATCTTATCCCTCGGCGGCAGCGCAGGCGGGAAGCGAGGCACTCCTTCCCTTTATTACAATGCGAGGAAGGCCGGCGAGAGTCGCCCGGCGAGTCACCAAGGAAACCCATGAGCGATGCGGAACAACGGCATGCACAGGGCAAGCGCTGGTCCCTTCCCGCTCGCATTTACCTGCTGGGCGCCGTTATCCTCGCCGCGGGCTGGATTGGCGGCGCCCTCATCTATCTATCCGCCGCGAACGATGAGGCCGGCGACCTGGCCTACGGCCCCGGGTGGAAAAGGCAATATGATTTCCAGCTCGAACGCATCGGCGGCAAGGCGGCGGTGCTGGCGGCCGAGTTCTCGCAGTGGTTCTCGGATCTGTGGCACGGGCGGCAACTGGCCTTCACCGTGGCGATCCTGTGCACGGCGATCGCAATCCTGTGCTTCTTTGTCGCGCGTGAAATGGCCCTGGACGCGAACCGCGACCACTGAGCGGGATGCGGCGGCAGGCCTTGAAATGTCACCACGCCACCACATCACCACGTCACCGCGTCAATGCGTCACAGCAACGGCAAGCCGGCATTGCGCTTGACCTCGCCCAGCGACAGCATGGACTCCACTGCCGTCACACCGGGCAATGTGCGCAGCACATCGCGCATGAAGATGCCGTAATCCTCCAGGTCCCGCGCGACCACCAGCAGCAGGTAATCGGCGCTGCCCGACACGTTATGGCAGGAGACGATGCGCGGGATTGCCTGGATCTCCCGCTCGAAGCGATCGGAGAGCTCACGGCTGTGCACGCCAAAGCGGACCTGCGTGAACGCCATCAGGCCAAGCCCCAGGGCCTGGCGTGATAGCACGGCGCGATAGGCCTCGATATAGCCATCGGCCTCCAGCCGTTTGAGCCGGCGCGCGCACGGTGTCTCGCTCAGCCCCACGGATTCCGCCACGCTGGCGTTGGTGGCGCGTCCGTCCGCCTGCAGCGCCATCAGGATGGCGCGATCGGTTTTGTCGAGATCCAAAAGAAATACTCCAGGAAATTCTACAACATTAGCGGATTCCTCCAAATTATATGGGGATATGCGGATAAATCGCCAGAATCCCCTCCGGCATCTGGGTCATGATGTTGCCCTCGACACGGCATGCATCATGGTCTCCCTACATCTCCTCGTCACCTTCATCGGCGCCCTGGCCGTGGTCTACGCGCTACCCGGACCGGACATGGCACTGGTGCTGCAAACCAGCACCGCCCGGGGTGTGCGCCACGGCTTGGCCACCGTCGCCGGCCTGGCCATGGCACGCGCGGCGCATGTCACGCTCTCGGCATGCGGCCTGGCCGCACTGCTGCGCACGGCGCCCTGGCTCTACCAGGGCATCCGCATCACGGGCGGGCTTTACCTGGCTTATGTGGCCATCCAGATCTTCCGCAGCCCGGCCTTCGGGATGGACGCCGGCACCGGCACGGCAGCGCCGCCGGCGCCGCTGCGCGCCTGCGTTGCCAAGGGCGCGCTCAGCAGCATCCTCAACCCCAAGGCCCTGCTCTTTTGCTCCGTGTTGTTGCCGCAGTTCGTGGATCCGCATGGCGCGCCGGTGTGGTCGCAAGTGCTTGAGCTCGGCGTGGTGCTGGTGCTGACCGGCGTTGCATTCGACCTGGCGTGCGTGTTCGGCGCGGTGCGCCTCACCGACTTGCTGCGCCGCAGCCCGCGCGCGCAGACGGTCCAGCGTTGGTCCTTCTCGGCGGCGCTGCTGGCCTTTGCCGCGCGGATTTCCTTCGAATAAAGCTAACCACAGGACGACAGGGTCTCCACGCGTGTGACGTTTTTTGCCCACCGGCAACACGAATCTGGCAAGAAGAGCCCGAGGTGCTAGCCTTACTAGGCAGCCCCGCACGTTGAATCTCCGTGCAGGGCCGCTGATGCATTTCAAGCGGCAAGGCCTATGGACAAGCCCGTCATCATTGCGGTCGACGACGATCCCGAAGTGGTCGAGGCGGTCGCCCGCGACCTGCGCCTGGGCTACGGCGAGCATTTCCAGATCGTGCGTGCCGGTTCGGGCTTGGCGGCACTGGAAGCGGCCAGGCAGCTACGCCTGCAGAACCGCTGCGTCGCCCTCTTCCTGGTGGACCAGCGCATGCCGCAAATGAGCGGCATCGAGTTCATGGAACAGGCGATCGCGCTGTTCCCCGACGCCAAGCGGGTGCTTCTCACGGCGTATTCGGATACGGACGTGGCGATCCGCGCGATCAACAAGGTGCGCCTGGACTACTACATGCTCAAGCCCTGGCACCCGCCGGAACTCAGTTTCTATCCCGTGCTGGACGACCTCCTGGAAGCGTGGCAGGCAGTGTGGCACGGCAGCTTCAAGGGGATCCGCCTGATCGACCATCGCTGGTCGCCGCAGGGCCACGCGCTGCGCGACTTCATGGCGCGCAACCACATTCCTTACCAGCGGCTGGATGTCAGCAGCGGCAGCGAAGCCGAGCTGCTGCTGAGCTCGCTCGATCCGTCCATTCACCAGTTGCCGGTCCTGATCTTCGAAGATGGCACGGCGCTCTCCCGGCCGACCACGGCGCAGGTTGCCGACAAGGTTGGGCTGGCGACGCATTCGACCATGCCGTTCTACGACCTGCTGATCGTGGGCGGGGGCCCGGCCGGGCTGGCGGCGGCGGTGTACGGCGCATCGGAGGGACTGAAGTGCGCCATCATCGAGCACGAGGCGCCTGGCGGACAGGCTGGCACCAGTTCGCGCATCGAGAACTATCTTGGCTTTCCCGCCGGCGTGAGCGGCGCCGAGCTGTCCCGGCGCGCGTTGACCCAGGCGCGGCGATTCGGCGCGGAAATCATCCTCACCCGTTCGGTGGTTGGCTTGCGCGTCGAAGGTCCCTACAAGTTCGTCAGGCTGTCCGATGGCCCGCAGATCAGCTGCCTGGCGCTGGTGGTCGCCAGCGGCGTTGCCTACCGGAAGCTGGAGGTACCCGGCATAGGGCATCTCACGGGCGCCGGGGTGTACTACGGGGCGGCGGCTACCGAAGCCCTTGCCTGCGCCGGCCAGGATATCTACATCGTCGGCGCCAGCAATTCGGCCGGGCAGGCTGCCATGTTTCTTTCCAAGCACGCGCGCCATGTGGTCATCCTGTGCCGCGGTGCCTCGCTAAGCGCGGGCGTGTCGCGCTACCTGATCGACCAGATCGAAGAGACGCCGAATGTCAGTGTGCGACCGTTCACGGTGATCGACAGCGTGGCCGGCCAGGACCACCTGTCCGAGCTTGCCCTGCGTGATGTCAATACCGGCAGCGTCGAAGCCGTGCCGGCCGCCGCGCTATTCGTCTGCATCGGTGCCCAGCCATGCACCGAATGGCTGGGCACCGTGGTCGCGCGCGACGACCATGGCTTCGTGCTGACGGGGCGCGCCTTGTTCAAGGACGGCAAGCGCCCGGCGAGCTGGCCGCTGGAGCGCGATCCCATGTTCCTGGAAACCAGCGTGCCCGGCATCTTTGCCGCGGGCGACGTGCGTGCCGGCTCGATCAAGCGGGTGGCGGCAGCGGTGGGCGAAGGCGCAACCACCATCCATCTGGTCCATCAATACCTGGCGACCAAATGATCGGCCTCGCAGACCTGCGCCGCCTGCCGTTTCTTGCCGACATCTCGGAGGAGCGCCTGGCCTGGCTGTGCGCCAACCTGGTCGAAGTCACGATGAAAGAAGGCGAGGTGCTGGTCCGCCAGGGCGAATACAGGCCGGTCTTCTCGCTTGTGCTGGCCGGCGAAGTCGCGGCAATGATCCGCTCCGGCGGCCAGCAGATTCCGACGAACCGGTTCGTTGCGCCGAGCTTCTTCGGCGGCGCGTCGCTGCTGTCCGGTGCGCCGGCGCCGGGCACGCTGGTGGCGGTGTGCGACGGGCGGCTGGGCGAGCTGGCGGCACCCGCGTTCCGCGAGCTGCTGGCGGCCTGCGAGCCGTTCAGCCGCCTGATCTTTCGCCACACCATCGACCGCCTGAACCTGCTTGAGTCAACCGCCCGCAACCGCGAGAAGCTCGCCGCGCTGGGCACGCTAGCCGCCGGCCTGGCGCATGAGCTGAATAATCCGGCGGCGGCGCTGGCGCGCACCGCGGATTGCACGCTGGCAGCCCTGGGCGTACTCAAGGACGCCGCGGTGGAACTCAGTCATTGCGCGATTCCCCCGGAAACGTTGAACGCCCTGGATGCACTGAGCGAGCGCAGGCCACCGGGGGGCGCGGCGCAAAGCGCCGGCGCGCTGCAACGCAGCGAGGCGGAAGACGCGCTCGCCAACTGGCTGGCCGAGCATGGCGTGCAGAGGCCTTGGCTCATGGCACCCTGCCTGGTCAAGATGGGGATCGCCCGGGAAGACCTCGCGCCGGCCGCGGCCAGCCTCACCGCGGGGCAGTTCACCGCCGGCATGCACTGGCTGGTGGCGACCATGGACCTGCGTGCGCTGATGGAAGACACGCGGCTCGGCGCGGCGCGCATTTCCGAGATCGTCAGGGCGATGAAGTCCTACTCGTACATGGACCGTGCGCCACAGCAGGAGGTCGACCTGCGGGTCGGCATCGAGGACACCCTGACCATCCTCCACCACAAGCTCAAGCAGGGCGTGAGCGTGAGGCTGGACTTCGATCGCGAGCTGCCCCACGTGGTGGCGTACGGCAGCGAGCTCAACCAGGTGTGGACCAACCTGATCGACAACGCCATCGACGCCATGCAGGGCACGGGGGAAATTGTCGTGCGCACCCGCCGCGAACTCGATTTCGCCGTGGTGGAGATTACCGACAATGGCCCCGGCATCGCGCCGGACGTCATGCCGCATTTGTTCGAGCCGTTCTTTACCACCAAGCCGCAGGGCCAGGGCACGGGCCTTGGCCTCGATATTTCCTACCAGACCGTGGTGAACCGGCATGGCGGCGCGATACACGTCAAGTCGCGTCCTGGCGAGACCACGTTCCAGGTCCGGCTGCCGCTCATGCCGCGAACACCGGCAAACGCGGCCGCCCCCTGACCGCCCGGGAGCCGGAACACCATGGATACCAAGACACAACCCCCACAACCCGCACAATCCGCACCACCCGCGCAACCCGCCGCAACCCGGACCGACACGACCGGCGCGGCCAGGCGGCCCATCGATCAGCAAGTGGTGTTCGTCCTGCAGGGCGGCGGCGCGCTGGGCGCCTTCCAGGCCGGGGTCTACCAGGCGCTGCACGAGGCAGGGGTCGAGCCCGACTGGGCCATCGGCACCTCCATCGGCGCCATCAACGGCTCGATCGTGGCCGGCAACCGGCCCGCGGATCGCTTGCCGCGCCTGCGGCAGTTCTGGGAGCAGGTGGGCCGCCACGGGCCGCTCGAACTAGCCCGCCTGCTCTCGGGCGGTGACAACACGATGTCGAACCTTGCGACCCTCACCCAGGGCATCCCTGGCTTCTTCACGCCAAACCCGGCTGCCTGGTTCGGCACGCGCGTGCCGCTCGGGGTGGAGCGGGCCGGCTTCTATTCGGTCTCGCCACTGCGCGACACCCTGCTCTCGCTGGTGGATTTCGCTTACCTCGGCGAGAAGCACACGCGGCTCACCGTTGGCATGGTCAATGTCCGCAGCGGCAGGATGTGCTACTACACCAACCGGGACACCGCGCTGAGCGTGGAACATCTGCTGGCATCCGCGGCGCTGCCGCCGGGCTTCCCGGCGATCCGGATCGACGGCGAAGCCTACTGGGACGGCGGCATCTGCTCCAACACGCCGATCGAAGCCGTGCTCGACGACTACCCGCGCCGCAGCTCGGTGATCTTCGCCGTGCAGCTGTGGCCGCTGCAAGGCCCGGAGCCCGACACCATCTGGGAAGCCATGGGACGGCAGCGGGATATCCAGTACTCAAGCCGCGCCGAGACCCAGCTGGAGCACCAGCGGCAATTGCACCGGCTACGGCATGTGATCCGCGAACTGGCCAAGCACATTCCCCAGGCGGAGCGCAGCACGGCCGCGGTCGAGGAGCTGCTGGGCTGGGGCTGCCATACCACCATGCACGTGGTCGAGCTCAATGCACCGCCGTTCGGCGGCGAAGACCTCACCAAGGATATCGACTTCAGCGCCGCCGGCATCCAGGCGCGCTGGAACGCCGGCTATGTCCATGGCAAGCAAGCCATCGAAGCCGCGCCCTGGCGCGGCGCGCTCGATCCTATCGAGGGCATTGCCGTGCATGTGCCCCTGGCGCCGGCGTAGGCGCGTTGACACCGCGCCGGCACGATGGCCCGAGATTGAGCGGTCACCAGCAAGGCCGGCGCAGGCGCGCTAAGATGGCAACCCTGTTGTCTAACCGGCCTGACAGCCGACCCGCCACGCACGCGGATCCGCCATTGATCGATCGACGCCCGCGCGCTCCCTGACCAGCCAGGACACACATGGATCTCGAACTCCGCAATCAACGCGTGCTCATCACCGGCGGCAGCCGCGGCATCGGCCTGGCCTGCGCGGCCGGCTTCTTGCGCGAGGGCGCGCGCGTAGCCATCGTTTCGCGCAGCGCCGGGAACCTGGCCAACGCCTGCGCCAAGCTGGCCGAAGGCGAGGGCGAGTTCGCCAAGGAAGTGGTCACGGTATCCGCCGACCTGACCGATATCGCCGAGGCCGCGCGCGCGGTGGAGGAGGCAGTGGCGGCGCTTGGCGCCATCGACATCCTGGTGACCTCCGCCGGCGCGGCTAAGCGCCGCCCACCGGACGAGCTGACCCCGCAGCTGTGGCAGGACGCCATGGCCGCCAAGTACTTCAGCTACATCAACGTGATCGACCCTGTAGTCAAGCGCATGGCGCAGCAGGGGCGCGGCGCCATCGTCAATATCGTGGGCATGGGTGGCAAGCTGGCCAACCCCGCCCACCTGGCGGGCGGCGCGGCCAACGCGGCGCTGATGCTGGCCAGCGCCGGCCTGGCCAATGCCTACGGCAAGCAGGGTGTGCGCGTGAACGCCGTCAACCCGTCGGCCACGCACACCGAGCGCCTGCAGCAAGGCATGGAGGTGGATGCCCGCATCAGCGGCACGACCGTGGAGCAGGCATTGGCGCGTGCCAATGCGCGCACCGGCCTGGGCCGCCTGGCCACGCCGGAAGAGGTGGCGGACGCCGTGCTGTTCCTCTCGTCGCCACGCGCCAGCTATATCTCGGGCGCCATCCTGTCGGTCGATGGCGCCACCACGCCGATGGTGGTCTGACGCTGCCAGCCTGCCAGGCCGGCGCTCCCACGACGCTGAACGCTACCGTACAGACACGCCCCGCCGCGTGTGCGACTGTCATGCCACAGTCTGCGCAAGGAGCGTGTCATGAACAACATCGTCTGGTTGGTAGGCGCCGTGGTCATTGTCCTGTTTGTACTCGGCTTTTTCGGCCTGAGGTAACCGTGGGCCGCGACACCAGTTCGATATAGCGTCGGATGGTCGCGGCTTTTTCGTACTGGCGCGACATCAGTGACAGATACGACGTCACCTCCAGGCCCGCAATATCCCGGTAGACAAGGCTGGGCAGGCTGATGTGTCCGGCCACGGCGTTCGGGACAATCGCCACGCCTTCGCCCAGCGACACCAGCGTCAGCACCGCCACCAGCCCACCCGGCTGCGGGCCCAGCCTGGGCACGAAGCCTCCCTGCTCGGCGGTGGACAGCGTGCCCGAGACCTGTTCGGGAAGGATGAACGTCTCCGCCTTGAGATGTGCGGGATGGATCTCGGCCAGGCCGCACAGCCATGAATCGCTTTGCAGGGCGAGGATAAAACCTTCCGGCGCCAGCGGCAGCGCGTCCACGCCCTCGGGCAGGTTCATGGGGGAGCGGATATAGGCGATGTCGACCTGGCCATCCCTGACCTGTTCGGGCAGCGTGCCCATGGGCGCCTCGCGCACCAGCAGTTGCACATCGGGGCAGGCCTTGCGGAATGCCGCGACCTGGCGCTGAAGCACGCCCGAATACGCCGCCGAGGCAACATAACCCACGTGGATCTTGCCCGTCTCGCCACGGGCCTCGCGCTGCGCGCGCAGTTGCGCGGCCTCGAACTGCGCCACCACGGCTTGCGCCTCCACTAGCAGCACCTCGCCGGCCGGGGTCAGCGCCACCGAGCGCTGGTTGCGCTCGAACAGGCGGATGCCAAGGCTGGCTTCCATCTCCTGGATCTGGCGGGTGAGCGTCGGCGTGGAGATGCCGAGCCGCGCGGCGGCACGGGTGAAGTGCAAGTCCTGGGCTACCGCGATGAAGTAGCGAAAGTGGCGCAGTTCCATCGGTTTGCTGTTCTACCTTCTGAATGCTTACTGATTTCTGATTTTGATTATTAGCTACAAGGCAACAAAATAGCACGGTCGGCGCAACAACGCCCGGCCCTGCCGGCCGTATCCTAGCCCGCATCCAGTCAAGCGAAGCAACAGGAAGCGACGACATGCGGCACAAGACGAATCGGCACTCACAGCCCGCCGGGCACTGCACATCCGGATTTATTTCATTCCAGGCAATATCGCCGGCAGCACAGCTTGGCCGGGAGACGGCATGAGCGCAATGAACTCGCGCGCCGCGCTGCTGACCGCCTCGGGCGCTTGCGCGCTGATCGTCCTCGACACCAACATCGTGGCCGTCACGCTGCCTCGCATCGCGAGCGACCTGCATGCCACGTTCTCCGATATCGAGTGGGTGGTCAGCGCCTACATGCTGACCTTTGCCGGCGGCCTACTGCCCGCGGGCAGCCTGGCCGACAAGTTCGGCCGCAAGCGCATGCTGCTGACCGGCCTGGCGGTCTTCATGCTGGCCTCGCTGGGCTGCGGCCTGGCGGGAAGCAGCCTGGCGCTGAACCTGGCGCGCGCCGTCAAGGGCGTGGGCGCGGCCATGCTGCTGACCTCGGCGCTGGCGACCATCGCGCACGCCTTTCACGATGAGCGCGAGCGCGCCCGGGCGTGGGCCTTCTGGGGTGCGTGCATGGGCGTGGCCATGCTGGTCGCGCCGAGCCTTGGCGGCGTGATCAGCCAGACCTTGGGATGGCGCTGGGTGTTCCTGCTGAACCTGCCGGTCGGCATCCTGCTGGGCGCCATGGTGCTGCGGCACATCTCGGAGTCGCGCGACGCGGGCGCGGCGCGCATCGACCTGTGGGGCGGCCTGTGCTTTTGCGGCAGCCTGTTCCTGATGATCTGGGCCTTGATCGAG
The DNA here is from genome assembly GCF_054589115.1 of Cupriavidus sp. 8B. NCBI lineage: Bacteria > Pseudomonadati > Pseudomonadota > Betaproteobacteria > Burkholderiales > Burkholderiaceae > Cupriavidus > Cupriavidus sp. 8B. Next base: position 12,621 of record NZ_BAAILO010000424.1, read on the forward strand.
GCCAACCGCATTGGCTGGGGCGATACGCGCACCCTGATGCGGCTGGCCGGCGGCGCCGTGCTCTTCGCGCTGTTTATCGGCGTGGAGCGCATCCAGCGCCGGCCCATGGTGGATCTCACGCTGTTCCGCAATCCGCGCCTGATCGGCGCGCTGCTCGGTATGGCCGCGTACGCTGCCTGTGCCCAGGTGATGATGACCTTGATCCCGCTGTACCTGCAGACGGGCCTCGGGTTCTCGGCGATCGCCTCAGGCGCCGCCATGCTGCCGTTCGCGCTGACCATGCTGATCTTTCCGCGCATCGGCGTGCGGCTGTCGGGGCGGCTGGATGCGCCCTCGATGCTGGTGTTCGGGCTCGTGCTGGTCGGGCTCGGCAACCTGCTGAGCGCGTGGGCGGTCATTTCCATGTCCTACCTGCCCTTCGCGCTGGCCATTGCCGTCACCGGCAGCGGCGCGGGGCTGCTCAATGGCGATACGCAGAAGAACATCATGGCCTGCATCCCGCGCGAGCGCTCCGGCATGGCGTCCGGCATCAGCACCACCACGCGCTTCAGTGCGATCGTGCTGTCGTTCGGCCTGCTCGGCGGCCTGCTCGCCTACCGTACCCAGGCCGTGTTCGACGCGGCGCTGCATGCGCATCCGGAAGGCTCGGGGGTGCTGCCCGGCATGGCCGCACACATCATCGCGCGCGTGGTTGCCGGCGACCTGAATGGCGCGATGGCCGATGTGCAAGCACCGCTGCGCGGCGTGCTGGAACCCCTTGCGCGCACCGCCTTCGCGGAAGGCTTCGCCTGGATCCTGTGCGTGGCCGCCGGGGTCGCGCTGCTCAGCGCCGTCTTGGTGCGCCTGTTGATGCGGGATGAATCGCCGGCGCACCAGCCGGTGCGCGTGAATGCACCGGCGCGCCGCTAAAGCGCCCCTTGCCAACCACTCAATCGATCGTCATATGCGAGTCATGCACGATCTTGCCAAGGCGCAGCTTCTCGTCCTGCACAAAGTGCGCAAACTCGACGCGTGTGCCCGACACGGGCCGGTAGCCGTAGGTCTCGAACTGCGCGCGCAGGCCGGCATCGCCCTGGAACGCGGCCTGCGTGGCCTGCGCGATGCGGTCCAGGATCGGCGCCGGCGTGCCCTTGGGCGCATAGATGCCGCCCCAGTGCTCCATGCGGATGCCTGCAAAGCCCTGCTCCGCGGTGGTGGGCACGTCCGGCAACGCCTGCGCGCGCTTGTCGTCGGTCACCGCCAGCGCGCGCAGCTTGCCGCCACGCAGGAAGCCGAGCACGCCAACGGGGGCTTCGGACGCCAGGTCGATCTGGCCGCCGATGACCGCGTTGAGCGTTTCCGAGCCGCTCTTGTAGTGCACCAGTGTCACCGGCACGCCGAGCGCGGCCTCCACCATCTCCGCCACGAAATGTCCGGTGCTGCCAGCGCCGGCGGTGCCGAACGTGATGCCACCCTTGGCCTTGCCGAAGGCCTGCAGCGTCTTCAGGTCCTTGATATCCTTGCGCGAGGCACCGGCGCCCACCACCATCACCGACGGCGCCGCATTGGTGCTGACCACGGGAACGAGGTCGCTGTCGGCGTAGGGCATCTTCGCGCGCAACAACGCGTTGGCGACCGCGCCATTGCCTGCGATCAGCAGCGTATAGCCATCAGGCGCGCTCTTGGCGACAAACTCGGCGCCGATGATGCCGCCGGCGCCCGGCTTGTTGTCCACGATCACGGTCTGGCCAAGCTGCCGGCCAAGCGCCTGCGCGATCAGCCGCGTGGTGATGTCGCCCGGGCCGCCGGCCGAGAAGGGCAGCACCAGGCGGATCGGCTTGTCCGGCCAGTGCGCCTGGGCACCGGCCGGCAGGCTGGATAGGGCCAGCATCGCGCATGCTGCCATCCGGGCCAGCACGGCACGGCGGGGGATTCGTTGGGTCATGTCTCGCTCCTGGTGTACTTTGTTGTCGGCAGGCACTCAATCGAACGCACAAGCCACCGGCGGCGCAAGCAGGGCGAGCAACTCGCGCACATCGTCGAGCTGCTCAAGATCGCGCACCATGCGCTCGATGGCTTGCTGCCGCTGCGGCGCTATCAGCCCGTCCGTCAGGGCCCTGTACTTGGCGGCCACTTCGTCGCTCGATTGCGGCGATTCGATGGCGCGCGACGCCGTACGGTCGACCTCGATGCGCTGGCCGTCGGTGAAGGCCACGGCCAGCCGCACGCGTCCACGAGCCCGTTGGCCGCCCGCGTCGAAGGCGGGATCGTGGCGCACCGCGATACGCGGCAGCAGCGCCCAAACGTCGTCGGCATCGATGCGCGCCGGCGCGAACTGCGGCACAAGCGCCGCGCCGTCCAGCACCGCCACCGCAAGCGCGTAGCCGATGTTCATCTGCGCGCCGATTGGCGTCAGCGGCCGCTGCGGCACCCACCAGCCATGGTGATAGACGGCATGCGAAACATCCACCTCGATACCAGCGATCTCCCCGACCTTGAGCGCGCGCTGCGCGCCCACGTCGAACAGCGCGTCGAGCGGCGCGTGGATGCCGCCCATGGCCGCGTAGGGCTTGATGACGATGCGCTCGACTTCCCAGCGCTCGCCCAGGCCATCGGTGATCTGCGAGGCATCCGGCGCATGTCCTTCGCCGAACGTCGAGAGAAAGCCGCCGTACTCGCGCTCGAACACGCGCTTGATGCCGGTGTAGCCGCCCGCCGCCAGCACCGCCGCGTAGAGCCCGTTGCGCGCGGCGAAGCCGTGGTGCATGCGCTTGCACATGGCCTCGTATTGCGCCGCCATCAGTCCGGCCGACTGCGTGCCAGCCAACCCCAGCGCATCTTCAAAACGCGCGGCATCGAGCCCCAGCAGCTTGCCCACGGCAGCGGCGGCTGCGTGCGTGCCGAACACCGATCCGGAATGCCAGCCGCGCGACAACATCTGCGCGCCATGCAGCGCCATGCCCACGCGCGGGCCCACCTCATAGCCGGCCATGGCCGCTTCCAGGAAGCGCCGCCCGCTGACGCGGCTCTCGCCTTCGGATGCTGCCCACAGCGCGGGCAGCACGAGCGATGCGCTGTGCAGCGGCCCGAGCGGATGGTAGTCGTCAAGCTCAAACCCCTGGATGAAGGTGCCATTGAGCAGCGCGGCGCCCGGCGCGCTGGTGCGCGCCCCCCAGCCGACGATGGTTCGGTCACCCTGCCCTTCCATCTGGCGCACGATGTTGGCGGCGGTGCGCGACCACGGCATTTGCGCGCCGACGATGGCACAGGCGATGCCGTCGAGCGTGAGCGCCTTGGCGCGCTCGCGCGCGGTGGCGCTGGCTTGCTCCAGCCGGAAGCCGGCCAGCCATTGGGCGAGCCTGCCGGTGGGCCCGTCGGGATCGGTAGGCGGCAAGGGCGTGGGGTTCTGATTCTGGTTCTGGTTTTCGTTTTGGTTTTGGTTTTGCATGGCGTGCCTGTCTATGTGGGGCTACGTGAGGCTACGTGGAAAATGGCGCAGTCGGCTGGAGCTCAGGCCACGCCCTTACTCGAACGGATACTGCTTGACCAGCGCACCCAGGCGCTCGCTTTCCTGGCGCACCTGCGCGGCAAACTCGGCAGGCGAATTCACCACCGGCTCGGCGCCCGCGGCGGCGATGGTCCGTTGCACTTCCGGATCCTTTACGGCCTCGCGCAGCGCGGCGACAACGCCCTGCGTGATCGCGGCCGGGGTGCCCTTGGGCGCGAACAGGCCATACCAGGTGACCGATTGGAACTGCGGGTAACCGGCCTCGGCCGTGGTGGGCACATCGGGCAGCGCGGCGGCGCGCTTGTGCCCCTGCGTGGCAAGGATCTTCAGCGTGCCGGCCTTGTAGTGCGGCAGCGCGGCCGTGATGCCGGTGAACGCCAGGTTGACGTTGTTGGCGATCATGTCCGTGACGATGGCGCCGGTGCCCCGGTAGTTGACGATGATGAGGTTAGGCAAGCCTGCCTCCGCCGCCAGTTGCTTGCCGGAGATGCGCGCGAGACTTTCGCCGGTGCCGAGCGAACAGGTCTTGGCCACCGTCTTGCAGTACTGCACGAATTCCCCGAGCGTCTTCACGGGCAGCTTGGCGCTGGCTACCACCGCGGCAGGCGACTGCGAAATCGCGGTGATTGGGTCGAGCCGCGCCAGCGGGTCGATGCCCTTGAGCCCGGGCGTGTACCTGGTGACCACGATGCCCGGCACCTGCAGCAGCAGGGTATAGCCATCGGGCTTTGCCTCCATCACGCGCCGCGTGCCGATCAGGCCGTCGGCGCCCGGCAGGTTCTCCACCACCACCGGCTGGCGCCAGAGCACGCCAAGCTGCTTGGACACCGCTCGCGCGGTGGCGTCCGTGCCACCGCCGGCGCTATAGGGGACCACCAGTGTGACGGGACGGTCCGGGCGCCATGCGCCGGGGCTGTCGGTGGAGCCGGCGGCGGTGGCTAGCGTGCCGGCCAACAGCAGCGTCGCGCCGATAGCGAGCGGGGCGACAGCTCGGCGCCTGGTTTGTCGTTGGATCGAGGATGGCATGTTGTCTCCGTATTTTTTTAAGTGGTGGCCCGTGGTGTCTCTGGCTAGCTGTGCGAGCACTCAAGCCGGCGCGGCAATTGCGGGGGTAAGCGGCCGGCCGCGCCAGTCGCGCTGGAACACGCCATCGAGCCGGCCCCGCGCGATGGCATGCGCGCGCAGCCACGCCACCAGCGCTTCGCGCGCAAGACCGGCTGGCGGCTCGGCGGCAAGCGCGTACAGCTGGAACACATAGCGATGTGGCCCGTGCCCCGGCAGGGGCCGGGGGCCGTCGTAAGCTGCATCGCCCAGCCCGTTGACGGCCAGTGTCACGCCGGCCGGCAACGGCTCGCGCGACAGTGCGCCTTCGGCCAGCGCGCCGACCGCGGCCGGGCCCCAGGCAAGCGCGTGCACGATGGCGTAAGCCAGCGGCACATCCGGATCCTCGACCAGCAACAGCCAGTGCGTGGCCGTTGCCGGCAATCCCGTCCAGGCCAGCGCGGGAGAGCAGTTGGCGCCCACGCCCGCGCCCGCGTGGCGCACGGGCATCGCGCCGTGATCGGCAAACGACGTGCTGTGCAGCGCCAGCGTGTCGGGCAATGCGGCCAGTACGGCATCGCTGCACGCCAGGCTGCCATCGCCCGCGTGGCGTCCGCGCAGCAGCAGTCCGGCTGCGCGCAGCACCAGCGGATGCTGCATCCGGGCGCTCATGCCGCGCCTTGCCGGCGCACCGACCAGGCCCAGGGCCGGTGGGTGCGATCGGCTTGCTGCCAGGCACGGATCAGCGCGTCGTCCTTGAGCGTCAGGCCGATATCGTCCAGCCCGTGCAGCAGGGCTTCACGGCGCAGCGGGTCGACGGGAAACGCGACGGTCGCGCCATCGGGCGCGGTCAGCGTGGCGCTCGCCAGGTCCACGTGCACCGGCGCGCCGCTTGCGCATTGCGCGGCCAGCGCTTGCACCGTTTCGGCGGGGAGCTGGATCGGCAGCACGCCGTTCTGGAAGCAGTTGTTGTAGAAGATGTCGCCATAGCTCGGCGCGATCACGCAGCGCACGCCCAGGCCCATCAGCGCCCACACCGCGCCCTCGCGCGAGGATCCGCAGCCAAAGTTGGCGCCGGCGAGCAGCACCGGGGCGCCGCGAAACGCCAGCTGGTTGAACACGCAGCCCGGATCCTCGCTGCCATCGGCGCGGTAGCGCAGCGCTTCCAGCGCGTAGGGGCCGAGCTGCTCGCGCGGCAACGCGGTGAGCCGCTCGATGCGGATGATCACGTCGGTGTCGACGTTGGCGCGCATCAGCGGCACGGCGGCGCCCGTTACGACAGTGAAGGGTTGCATGGTCATGTCAGGCTCCGTACGTCGGCAATGCAGCCGGTGACCGCGGCGGCGGCGGCCATCGCGGGGCTGGCAAGATGGGTGCGGGCCCCCGGCCCCTGGCGCCCGACAAAATTGCGGTTGGAGGTGGAGACCGAGCGCTGCCCGGGCGGCACCTGCTCGCCGTTGGCGGCCACGCACATGCTGCAGCCCGGCTCGCGCCAGGCAAAACCCGCATCCTCGAACACGGCGCGCAGCCCTTCGGCCTCGGCCGCGCGCTTGACGTTTTCCGAACCCGGCACCACCCAGGCGGTCACGCCCGGGGCCACGCGCCGCCCGCGCGCCACGGCGGCCGCGGCGCGCAGGTCGGACAGGCGCGAGTTCGCGCAGGAGCCGATGAAGACCCAGTCCACCGGCGTGCCGGCGATGGGGGCGTTGGGTGCCAGGCCCATGTAATCCAGCGCGGCGCCGATGGCAGCGCTGGCCGCCTGGTCGCCGGCGGCGGCCGGGTCGGGGATATGCCCGTCGATCGCCATCGCGTGCTCGGGGCTGGTGCCCCACGTGATGGTGGGCGCCACCGCCGCGGCGTCGATCACCTCTTCGCGATCGAACACGGCGCCGGCATCGGTGGCGAGCGTGCGCCAGTACGCGGCCGCGCTGTCGAACTGCGCGCCGGTGGGCGCATATGGGCGGCCGCGCAGCCATTCGATGGTGCGCGCATCGGGCGCCACCATGCCAAAGCGCGCGCCCAGCTCCACGCTCAGGTTGCACAGCGTCAGGCGCCCTTCCACTTCCAGCGCTTCGATGGCCGTGCCGGCAAACTCGATGGCAAAGCCGCCGCCCGCCGCCGCGCCGAGGCGGCCGATGATATGCAGCGCCAGGTCCTTGGCGGTGATGCCCTCGGCCAGCACGCCGTCGCAACGGATGCGCATGCGCAGCGGCTTTTGCTGGCGCAGCGTTTGCGTGGCAAGCGCGTGCGTGCTCTCGGACGAGCCCACGCCGAAGGCCATCGCGCCCAGGCCGCCATTGGTACAGGTATGGCTGTCGCCGCAGATGACCGTCAGGCCGGGCAGCACGATGCCAAGCTCTGGGCCCATCACGTGGACGATGCCCTGCCCCGGCTGGCCAAGGTCGAACATCGTCACGCCGGCCGCGGCCGAGCGATCGCGCAGCGCGGACCACAGGCGCCCCCCCGGCACATAGGTATTGCCATCGCGCCCGGGCTGGCTGGAGACTGCGTGGTCCGGCGTGGAGAACACCAGCGCCGGATCATGCAGCGGCAAGCCGCGCGCCGCCACCTCGGCCAGCGCCGGCGGGCCGGAGAGATCGTGCAGCAAGTGACGGTCGATATGCAGCAGCGCCCAGCCATCGCCGAGCTCGCGCACCACATGCGCGTCCCAGAGCTTGTCGAAGAGAGTGCGGGCCATCGTCAATCCTTTGCGCTTGCCGGCGCGTCGGGGTTGGTGGCGCGCTCGCCGGCATTGAAGCGCTGGCGCAGGCCGTCCCATTCATCGGCGCCGAAGCGGCGGAAGGTCTGCCCCACGCTGGCCGACACGCCCGGCGCGGTGAAGGTGGCCTTGAGCTCGGCCAGCGCTTCGTCGCCCGCCTGGATCGCGGCCTTGAGCATCAGGCCCGGCAGGATGGCCAGCTTGTAGCCCATGGCCTCGGCCTCGCGCAGGTCGAAGATCGGCGTGCGGCCGCCGGGCACCACGTTCAGCAGGCACGGGCCGCGCACCAGTCGCGGCACGGCCGCGACTTCCTCGATTGTTTGCGTGGCTTCGACGAAGGCCAGGTCCGCGCCGGCTTCCAGCGCGGCATTGGCGCGCCAGATGGCCTCGTCCAGCCCGAGCATGGCCCGCGCATCGGTGCGCGCGATGATGACGAAATCCGGCGTGCGGCGCGCCTGCGCCGCCGCGCGGATCTTGGAGACGAATTCCGCGCGCGAGACCACTTCCTTGCCATCCAGGTGTCCGCAACGCTTGGGCGCAACCTGGTCCTCGATATGGATCGCCGCCACGCCACGGGCCTCGTACTCGCGCACGGTGCGGGTGACGTTGAGCTCGTTGCCATAGCCGGTGTCGGCGTCGGCAATCAGCGGGATCGACACGGAGCGCGCCATCACCGCGGCGTTCTCGACCATCTCGCTCATCGTCAGCAGGCCGAAGTCGGGGAAGCCGCGCGCGGCCGATGTGCCGGCACCTGTCATGTAGCAGGCGGAGAAGCCCGCCTGCTCGATCAGGCGAGCGCCGATGGCGTCGTAGGCGCCGGGCGCGATGATCATGCCGGGTGCCTGCAGGTGCTGGCGAAAGGTAGCTGCGAGGGTCACTGGACGGGTCCTGTGTGCTTGCTGTGGGTGACAGTGAGGTGTGCGTACGGAGTGAGCATCAGGGCGGAGGGAAATGGGCTGTCGCCTGTCGCTTTGTGTTTATGTGTTTATATTCTAGATACAACTAACCGGTTCCGTCAAGGATCGGGAAATTCGCCGCAGGAGCGTTGTGCTATGCTGCCCACGCCACTAACCCGTCACCTCATGCCGCGCACGACCACCCCCCCTTCGCCGCTGGGCCATATGCCCGGCACCTCGCTGCACCGGCAGCTCTTTCTCGTGCTGCGCGACGAAATCACGCGTGGCGTCTATGTGCAAACTGGGGCGTTGCCGAAAGAAGAAGCACTGTGCGAGCGTTTTGGCGTCTCGCGCATCACGGTGCGCCGGGCGCTGTCCGAGCTGGCGGCGCTGGGGCTGGTGGAACGGCGCCATGGCCTTGGCACCTTTGTGCGGGCGGACGCGCCGGCGGGGCGCAGCAGCCCGAGCCTTAGCGTGATCGACGGCCTGCGCAAGACCGCGCTGGAGACGGATGTCGAAGTCCTGGACGTGACCACGGCCGTGCCGCCGGCGGACATTGCCCAACTGCTGCAGCTCGCCCCGGGCGAGCAAGCGGTGCATGCGCTGCGCCTGCGCAGCATCAAGGGCGCGCCGGTGATGCTGACGGATGCGTGGGTGCCCGCCGCGCTGGGCAAGCGCGTGTCGGCTGCCGCGCTGCGCAAGCACGCGCTCTACGAGATCCTGATGGCGCAGGGGGTAAAGTTTGGCCGCGTGGTGCAGGAGATCACGGCCCAGGCGGCCGACCCCGCCTACGCGGGCTGGCTGCGCACGGAGGTTGGCGCGCCGCTGCTCAAGCTGGTGCGCCTGATGCATGATCCGGAGTCGCGGCCGGTCCAGTACATCACGGTGTACATGTCCCCCGAACGCAGCCGCATCCTGATGGATATCTCGGCCGACAAGGTCAACACGCTAAGCGCCGGGCAGTTTGTCCACGACGTGCCGCGCGACTAGGCGCTCGCCTTGCCGTTCAGCGCTTAGCCTTGCTGTTCCTCGATGGCGTCGACGCGGCTCGGATAGAAAGCCACGTGGTCCTTGATGGCCGCGACGGCGGCATACGGCGCCTCGTAAGTCCACACCGCATTGACCGATCGCTCTCCGCCCGCGGGGATGCTGTAGTAAGCGCAATCGCCTTTGTACGGGCAGTAGGTGGCGTGATCGCTACGAGCCAGTAGCGACATGTCGACATCCTTGCGCGGAATGTACTGCACCGCCGCGTAGGACGCCTCACGCAGCGTGAGCGCGCTGCGGGTGTCGGCAATGACGGCGCCGCCGAGCTTGACGACGACGCGCGCGGGGTTCGCCTCGATCACGATCGGATGATCGGGGCCCGGGATCTTGATGGGATTGCTGCTCATGGCTGGGCTTCCTGATGTATGGCAGGGCCCGCCAATACTACGCGCGAACCCGCCAGCTTGCCCGGCATCAATGTGCGCCTTGCACCGCCCTGCGCAGTGCCGCCTGCGCCAGCAGCCGCGTGGAATCCAGCGTCGGCAGCGGCGCATTGCCATCATTCACGATCAATGGGATCTCCGTGCAGCCGAGCACCACGGCGTCGCAGCCCTGCGCCTTCAGCCGCTGGATCACCTGCTGGAAGTAAGTGAGCGCTTCCGGGGTGGCGATGCCGCCCACCAGTTCGTCCATGATGATGCGGTTGATTTCATCGCGCTCAGCGGGCTCCGGCCGCACGAAGCCAAGCCCGCGCGCAGCGAGCTTCTCGGGGTAGACCTCGCTGTCGACAAGCCAGCGCGTACCCGTCAGGCCGAGGCGGGTGAAACCTCGCGCCACCGCGCTGTCGGCCACCACCTCGGCAATATGCAGCCAGGGCAGCGGCGAGCGCGGCGCCACGTATGGCAGGGCCTGGTGAATGGTGTTATCGGGACAGATCAGGAAATCCGCGCCCATGCCGGCGAGCTTCCTGGCCGAGGTGAGCATCAACTCACCTACGGCCTGCCAGTCGCCGCGATCGAGGTGTTTGACGTACTCGGCCAGCGACGGGGTGTGCATCGACACCTCGGGATGCGCATGGGGCCCTAGCAGCCGCGCGCCCTCCATGCAGATGGTGCGGTAGCAAAGCGCAGCGCCTTCGGCGGAGCAGGCAACGATGCCGATGTGCAGGGTCATGACTGACGCCTCCTTGCGAGGTCACACAGCAAATCAGGGTGCCCTGCGCGGCGGCCAGCTATGCCACCGCGTCCCGGGCGGTCACTGCAAGTCAGCGCTGGCTCAGCCTGCCACGCGCGGCTTGACGCGGCCTGCCGCCTCCTTGGCGCGCACGCGGGCGGTTTCCACATCGGCGTCGTACGCCAGTGCCACGCCCATGCGGCGCTTGGTGAAGCTCTCCGGCTTGCCGAACAAGCGCAGCTCGGTCTGCGGTACCCGCAGCGCCTCGTCCACGCCGTCGAACACCACGCCCTTGGCATCCACGCCGCCGTAGATCACCGCGCTGGCGCCCGGGCTCTTGAGCGCGGTGCTCACCGGCAGGCCGAGAATGGCGCGCGCGTGCAGCTCGAACTCGTTCTGCCACTGGGTGATCATGGTCACCATGCCGGTGTCGTGCGGACGCGGGCTGACTTCGCTGAACCAGACCTGCTCGCCCTTGACGAACAGCTCCACACCAAACAGGCCCTGCCCGCCCAGGTTGGCGGTGACGGCCTGCGCAATCTGCTGGGATTTTTGCAGCGCGGCCGGATGCATCGGATGCGGCTGCCAGCTTTCCACGTAATCCCCGCTGACCTGCACGTGGCCGATCGGCTCGCAGAACTGCGTTTGCACCTGGCCGTCGGCGCCGATCGCGCGCACCGTCAGCAGCGTGATTTCGTAGTCGAAGTCGATGAAGCCTTCCACGATCACGCGGCCGTGGCTGACACGGCCGCCAGCCATGGCGTAGTCCCATGCGGCCTTGACGTCCGCGGGGCCGTCGATCTTGCTCTGGCCCTTGCCGGAGCTGCTCATCACCGGCTTGACCACGCACGGGTAGCCGATGCCGCCATCGATGGCCGCCTGCAGTTCTTCGAGCGAGTCGCAGAACTTGTAGGGGCTGGTGGGCACGCCGAGCGTCTCCGCGGCCAGGCGGCGGATGCCTTCGCGGTCCATGGTCAGGCGCGCCGCGCGCGCCGTGGGGATGACGCGCACCACGCCGGCGGCTTCCAGCGTCTCCAGCATCTGCGTGGCGATGGCTTCGATCTCCGGCACCACCAGGTCCGGCTTCTCGGCTTCGATCAGCGCCTTGAGCTGGTCCGGGTCGCTCATGGAAATGGTGCGCGCGTGGTGCGCCACCTGCTGGCCGGGCGCATCGGCATAGCGGTCCACCGCAATCGTTTCAACGCCGAGCCGTTGCAGCGCGATCAGGACTTCCTTGCCGAGCTCGCCGGAGCCCAGCAGCATGACTTTGGTCGCGCCGGGCGACAGAGGGGTGCCGATAGTGGTCATGTGGGACCCTTGGGATCAAGTAAAAACAGGGATTGTACGTGCAGGGAAAGGGAGCGCCCGGGCAGGCACGGTAGACGGGCGAGCCTCGTGAGGCTTTCACCACATCGGCGGGCTACCGGACAGTGGCATCCATCGTTCGAGAAAGCCGAAAGGTGAATTGTCCGGCACTGCCTTGCCGAAATCCACACAGCCAATACACTGGGTCAGTTGGTCTGCGCTCGGCAGGCCCCCCAACCAGGAATGAACATGAAGATTGACCTCACGGGCAAGATCGCCCTTGTTTCAGGTTCCACTGCCGGGATCGGCTTCGCGACGGCAAAGGGGCTGGCCGGCGCGGGCGCCCGCGTCATCATCAACGGCCGCAGCGAGGCCACCGTGGGCAAGGCCCTGGAGACGCTGCGCGCCGCCGTTGCCGGCGCGGATGTCACGGGCTTCGTCGGCGATCTTGCCGACCCGGCAACGTGCACCCACCTGGTGGCGGAGCATCCCCGGGTCGACGTGCTGGTGAATAACCTTGGCATCTTCCAGCCGCAGGACTTCTTCGAGACGCCCGACAGCGAGTGGACCCGCTTCTTCGAAACCAACGTCATGTCCGGCGTGCGGCTGTCGCGGGCCTATGCGCTTTCCATGGCCGAGCGTAAATGGGGACGGATCGTGTTCATCTCGTCTGAATCGGCGCTGAACATCCCCGCCGACATGATCCACTATGGCTTCTCCAAGACCGCGCAACTCGCCATCTCGCGCGGGCTGGCCAAGCGGCTCGCCGGTACCGGCGTGACCGTCAACGCGGTGCTGCCCGGCCCCACGCTGTCGGAGGGCGTCACCGACATGCTCAAGGATGCCATTGCAAGCTCGGGGCAATCCGCGGAAGACGTGGCCGCGGACTTCGTAAAGGCGCACCGTTCCACCTCGATCATCCAGCGTGCTGCCAGCGTCGAAGAAGTCGCCAACATGATCGTCTATGTCTGCTCTGCGCAAGCCTCGGCCACTACCGGTGCCGCGCTGCGCGTGGACGGCGGGGTCGTGGATACGATCGCCTGAGTCCGGAGGCAGCCGGGGCCGGGCGAGCCCATCTCCCGTCCCCGGCGCATGCGCCATGCATTGAGTCTGGCGTGATGCAGTGGCTCGCCGAGCGCTCCACGCACCGTCGCGGCGACCGCGATACGCCGGCCAAGGGTTGGCGCGAGGCCGAGCAGGTCCGCGGCAACGTTGTGCCCTGCGGAGCGCCCGAGGTTCATCGCGTGCTGGCACGACATCGCGGCATGGTTGCCTTCATCGTCCGTTGCAGCGTAGGCGACGTCGCCGGTGGCGAACACGGTATCGACGCCTTTGACGCGCAGGTGGCCGTCCACATGCAGGCGGCCGAATGCATCGCGCTCGGCCGGGATCTGCTGCGTGAGCGCGCTGGCGCGCACGCCCGCCGTCCAGATCACCGTCTTGGCATCGATACGCTCGCCGTTGGCCGTGGTCAGGCCGTTCTCGTCCACGGAGGCCACCGTCACGCCTAGCCGCCAGGTCACGCCAAGTTCTTCAAGCGCCTGCGTGATGACCGGACGCGGACCGGCGCCTAGCTCGGCGGCGACTTCGTCGTGGCGATCGACAGCGATGACGTTCACGTCGGCATCCTCGCCCAACGCTTCACGCAGGCGCGCCGGCATTTCAGCCGCCGTCTCGATGCCCGTGAAGCCGCCGCCCGCCACTACGATGGTGTTGCGCGCGGGGGATGCCCAAGGGATTCTTTGCGGACGCATTGCCAGTACCTCGGTCGTCTCAGGCGGCGACGATGCGCCTTGCCTGAGTCGGCAGCGCGAGATCGTAGCAAGGGGATCGGACGCGCCAAGCATCATTGCGTGATGCTCGACATCACGTTGGCGCATCAATGGCGGCGGCGGCGATTGCGGCCCTGAGAGGACCGGCGCCGCGCGGACAACACTCGCGAAGCACCGGCGTGGCGGGTCATGGCGTATTGCTTTCTGGGTTATGACTGATCGGTTAAAGGTTATTGCTGATGGCTTACTGCCTTGGTGGCTTGCTCATGAAGCATGCGCTCAAAACGATACGCGGCCGCTTAGCGCGCATATCTTCCAACGACGCTTTGGCCGCCAAGCGCATGGCCTTTCAGCGCTTGCATCAGTTCCTCCCTGCTCAGACCGGGCGGCAGCGCGGTTGGCGCAAGGTCCGTGGCGATGACGGTCAAGGTGTAATGGTGCGGCGCATCACCAACCGACGGACAAGGTCCACGATAAATCTGTTCACCGCGCACATTCTTGCCAAGGGTCGCGCCATGGCCATCGGCCTGGCCCTCGCCCTCCTTCAACTGGCCGCGATCGGCGGCGATGTTGTAGGCAACCCAATGTGAAACGCCCAGGCCCATATTGCCATCGGGATCCGATAAGAGCACTGCAACCGATTTGGTACCGGCGGGAAGATTCGACCACGACACCTGCGGCGACACGCCTTTACCGCCGCAATCGGACGTATTGTTGCCATGCAGCGTAGGGATTGTGGCGCCGTCCGCGAACGATGCGGACGACACTTGCATGCCCGCCGCCTGTGCCGCGCCGACAATAACAAAAAGCAATGCGCCGGCCAGCGGTGCGAGGCGTGTTCTGGTGAGTTTCATTTGTGTCGCATCCCAATGGAAATGAAATGAGTGGAATGTATGCGCCGCGCGCCATGCAAGGTGCGCGTATACCCTCTGGCATTCACGATTGCCCGGACTTAATATGGGCTTGATCGTGCTCAAGGCGTTTACTGCGTACGGACGATGTCATTAGATATAACGTTAAAAATATAACGACTAAAGGAGACATCCATGCAAGATTATCAAAGCCTTGTTTTCATGTGCGCTATTGGCTTGGTGTGCCTCTATGTCTTGCTCGGCACACTCTCCCAATCGCTCGCGATCAAATATGGCGCGCCCGCCATCGTTTCGGTCCTGATGGTGGCGTTCTCCGTCTCGCCCTGGCACGTGGTGGGGTAAACCGCAATCACCAGCGGCTGCGGAGGCCTTGATGCGCCGACGGGCCGTTAAATGCGTTCTGGCGGGATTCACCGCATTGCTCGCCGCGCCCGGTGTGGCGCTCGCGCAGCCTGCCCAAGCCTATACCGCCGGCCCCGTCAACCTGCGTGCCGGACCCGCGCCGGATTACCCGGTGGTCGCGCAATTGTCCGGTGGCGTGCCGCTCACCGTGATGGGGTGCGTCAGCCAGTACACATGGTGCGACGTGGCGCTGCCCAACCTGCGTGGCTGGGTCTATGCCGGGCAGCTTGGTTACCCCTACCAGGGCGGCAGTGTTCCGGTGCTGAACTACGGCACCGTGATCGGCCTTCCCATCATCACGTTCTCCATCGGCTCCTACTGGGGCAACTACTATCGCGGCCGGCCCTGGTACCACGACCAGCGATACTGGGCGCATCGCCCGCCATATGGGCCGGGACCGGGATATCCGCCAGTACACGGGCGCCCGCCGGGTGGCTATCCGCCCGGCCGACCGCCGGGTCATGGAGGCGGAAGCGGTCATGGTGGCGGCGGTCACGGCGGTGGCGGTGGCGGTGGTGGCGGTCACGGTGGTGGCGGTCACGGTGGTGGTGGTCACGGTGGTGGTGGTCACGGCGGTGGTGGTCACGGCGGTGGTGGTGGTCACGGCCACGGCGGCGGCCATGGTGGCCACGGCGGCCGATAGCATCGCTTGCGGACGACCCCGCGCGACGCACACTGGCAAACGGGTTCAGCCAGCCTGGAAATTCTGGCCATTGCCGGGCACGCCGGCGTGGCCCAGAATTTTGCGCACCCCCTGTCCATATGGAGGGCTGCGATTCATGCAAGAAAACCAGGAGACCACCATGCGCGACTACGCCGAGGCCATCGCCGGCTTTTCCTATGAGGCATCGATCTCGGAGCGCCTGAGCGGCAAGCTCGATGCCGTCAACGCCTGCGTCGAATGCTGCGACCGCCATGCCCTGCCCGGGCGCATCGCGCTGTTCTGGGAGAGCCGCGACGGCACCAGCGAGACCTATACCTTCAGCCAGTTGCAGAAGCTCTCCGCGCAGTTCGCCAACTTCCTCACGGCGCAAGGCATCGGCCCCGGCGACCGTGTGGCTGGCCTGCTGCCGCGCACACCGGAGCTGCTTGTCACCATCCTTGGCACCTGGCGTGCCGGCGCGGTCTACCAGCCGTTGTTCACAGCCTTTGGCCCCAAGGCCATCGAGCATCGGCTGCAAACCTCCGGCGCCCGGCTCGTGGTCACCGACGGCGCCAATCGCGGCAAGCTCGATGAGCTGGCGAACTGCCCCGATGTACTCACCGTGGGCGGCGCCAAGGGGCGCGGCATCGCGCGCGGAGACTTCAGTTTCTGGGCGGAGCTTGACCGCCAGCCGGCCCGGTTCGATCCGGTCATGCGCACTGGCGGCGATCCGTTCCTGATGATGTTCACCTCCGGCACCACCGGCCCCGCCAAGCCGCTACTGGTGCCGCTCAAGGCCGTGGCCGCGTTCGCGGGCTATATGCGCGACGCGGTCGACCTGCGTCCCGAGGATGCCTTCTGGAACCTCGCCGATCCCGGCTGGGCCTATGGCTTGTATTACGCAGTGACCGGGCCGCTGGCCCTGGGGCATCCCACCACGTTCTACGACGGCCCGTTCAGCATCGAGAGCACATGCCGGGTGATCGACAAGTACGGCATCACTAACCTGGCCGGCTCGCCCACCGCCTATCGCCTGCTGATCGCGGCGGGCGAGGCCGTGGCCGGCCCGCTGCACGGCAAGCTGCGCGCGGTCAGCAGCGCGGGCGAGCCGCTCAACCCGGAAGTGATCCGCTGGTTCGCCGACAAGCTCGGCGTCACCATCCACGATCACTATGGCCAGACCGAACTCGGCATGGTGCTGTGCAATCACCACGCGCTGCGCCATCCGGTGCACCTGGGCGCGGCCGGCTTCGCCAGCCCGGGCCATCGCGTGGTGGTGCTGGACGACGACGCACGCGAGCTGCCGGCCGGCCAGCCCGGCACGCTCGCGCTGGACCTGGAGCAATCGCCGATGGCCTGGTTCGCCGGCTACCACGGCACGCCGACCTGCGCCTTCGTCGGCAAGTACTACCTGAGCGGCGACACCGCGGAGCTCAACCCCGATGGCAGCATCAGCTTCATCGGCCGTGCCGACGATGTCATCACCACCTCCGGCTACCGCGTCGGCCCGTTCGATGTAGAGAGCGCTTTGATCGAGCATCCGGCGGTGGTCGAGACCGCGGTCATCGGCAAGCCCGATCCGGAGCGCACCGAACTGATCAAGGCCTTTGTCGTGCTCGGCCCGCAATACAAGGCGAGCCCGGAGCTGGCCGAGGAACTGCGTCTGCACGTACGCAATCGGCTCGCCGCCCACGCCTATCCCCGCGAGATCGAGTTCGTGCCCGAGTTGCCGAAGACGCCGAGCGGCAAGGTCCAGCGCTTTATCCTGCGCAACCAGGAAGTGGCGCGGCAACGCGAGGCGCAAGGGCAGGCGTAGCGTTGCCGGCACGGCTGCCGGCGAAGGAAACATGGGGCGCTGGCAGCGCCCTCGGCTTGCTGACAGAGCCGGATCTGCGTTGTCGTGCTCCCCTGTCCCGCGCGCGGGAGAACAACCGTGTCGAGTGGGGGCGGGTGAGGGCCGGTGTTGGATGTGGCGTTGGCTCTCGGATGCCTACTTGTTCACCATCCGTGCTGCTTCACTGCAAATTCAACTGCTTAACGTCAAAGTCAAAGGCACTTTCACCTCCCCTGCGGGGAGGCGACCTACTTTCTTGTCTCGCCAAGAAAGTAGGCAAAGAAGGCGACCCGGATGCGGCGAAAGACTCCTCGTCGG
>NZ_BAAILO010000424.1:30186-30518 GCF_054589115.1 Cupriavidus sp. 8B
CATAACGGGAGATTCAAACCTTGACGGCTCGCTTCGCATCGCGCGTGGGTGATTTCCGCCTGGGCGGCGGAAATCACGGCTACGCCGAATGGTTCTCTATTCCCGTCGGTTTGCTCCCCTCTCCCACTTGTGGGAGAGGGGCCGGGGGAGAGGCGGGCGCTCGATACGCCATCGTGCTTGAAAAAACTGAAGGCACCGCTTCAAGTGGCTCCCAGCTAAGCCACCCCTCTCCCCGGCCCTCTCCCCCTGAGGGGCTTAGGTGTGCCCACATTTTTTGAACAACTAGCTGTTCTCCCTACACCCATCTCCACCGGACAGCTATTCATCCTGCT
>NZ_BAAILO010000425.1:0-22870 GCF_054589115.1 Cupriavidus sp. 8B
GGCCAAGGGCCTTCCCATCTTCCCCATGACTGCATCTCCATGTTCAGTTTAGGAAGAATAGGTCTTTCTTTCTTTTGTCTCCACCCTCAAAGAAAAGTAACCAAAAGAAAGCGATCCTTGCAGGAGGCTGGCGTGGCGTCATTGGGGACCCCAATGGTTTCGTCGTACGGCCCTGGGTGCTAATGGACTCGTGCCGTTACCAGTTTAGACCACCACGACCCTGCCAATGCCCAGGGTTTCGTGGTGGTCCCCCCGGTAGCGGTCACCACGAATTTCAAGCCGTCTATCGCTCGCGGCGCGGGCGGCCACGAAGTTGCAGGCGTCCCGTCTCCGTCGTGGGCGCGGTGGCACCGCGGCATAAATCCGATGGCATCACCACCGCGCCCACCCCACCACGAAACCATCACGGTGTGATATATCGTGGCGCTTTGCGCTGGTACCGGCAGATGGGTCAATAGGCAAGGATGCTGCTACCGGGGGCCTCACCACGAAACCAGCGTCATTCACAGGATCGTGGCCATTCAAACCGGTAACGGCACGAGTCCATTAGCACCCGGGGCCGTACGACGAAACCATTGGGGTCCCCAATGACGCCACGCCAGCCTCCTGCAAGGATCGCTTTCTTTTGGTTACTTTTCTTTACGAGTAAAGAAAAGTGACATCTCACACGTTCCAAAACGGCCAACACCGTACAGCCGCGACAGCAGCTAGAAGCATCAAAACCCCGCCCTCAAGAGACCCCCCCGCGTCAGCGGGGCTAGAGGCCTGGAAACGCCTCCATGCGCATAAACGATCAACTACGCACAGCCGCAGCCGCATCAGCGACAACAGGCTCCAGCCATCCGCCCCCACATCCAACTCAAAAACCTAAACTTGCCAGCAAATCATCCACCTGCGACTGATCCGAGACCACATCAGCCTTCCCTTCCGGATTGACCTGCGGCCCATTCATCAACGTAGTCGGCGCTTCAACGCGGCGATCAGCCGGGACATTGTCGATCAGCACCTGCAGCAGTTCCTGCTCCAGGGAGTGGATCATGTCCATCATCTTCTTGATGACCTGGCCGGTCAGGTCCTGGAAGTCCTGCGCCATCATGATGTCGAGCAGGTGGCTGCCGGTGGCGCGGGCCTGCTGTGGCACGTCGGTCAAGAAGGCGCGCGTATCGAGCACGAGCTCGCGCGCATCACCCAGCTCCACCGGCGTTTCGAACCAGGCTTCCCAGCGCTTGTCGAGCGCCTCGGCCTGCTTCTCCATGCCGGACTGGATCGGCTGCGCCAGCTCCACCGCGGTCAGCGTGCGCTCGGCAGCCTGCTCGGTCATGGAGGCGATATAGCTCAAGCGGTCCCGCGCATCGGGGATGGCCTGTGCGGCGCGCTCGATTTCCTTGTCGAGCCCCAATTCGCGCATGTTGTCGCGCAGCATCCGTGTCAGGGCGCCAATGCGCTGGAACAGTTGCTCGGCAGATTCGTTGCTTAGCGTCGGAGTCGTCGACATGTCACCCACCTTATGCCCCTTCCTTCGCCAGTTTCTCGAAGATCTTGGTAATCTTCTCATCGAGCGTCGCAGCCGTGAACGGCTTGACCACATAGCCGTTCGCGCCGGCCTGTGCCGCGGCGATGATGTTTTCCTTCTTGGCCTCGGCCGTTACCATCAGTACCGGCAACTTGGCGAGCGCCCCTTCGGCGCGAATCGCCTGCAGCATGCTCAGGCCGTCCATGTTCGGCATGTTCCAGTCGGAAATAACGAACTGGAAGCTGCCGTCCTTGACTTTCTCCAGGCCCGCGGCGCCGTCTTCGGCTTCCTCGACGTTGGCAAAGCCCAGTTCCTTAAGCAGGTTGCGGATGATGCGACGCATGGTGGGGAAGTCATCGACCACCAGGATCTTCATGTTCTTGTCCACTCTAACGGCTCCAATACAGTTGTGGAAAGTTGCTGCAATACTTGCAATATGTACGCCAGCCCCGCCGGTATGCGGCGGGGCCAGCGCTTGTGCCCTGTCAAACTCGCTGCGCGCGTGTCCCGAAGGTGGCCAGGCGTGCCATCACGCGCTGGCTCATCGCGTGCAGCGGTACTACCTCATGCACCCCACCGGCGGCAATCGCCTCCTTGGGCATGCCGAATACGATGCAACTGCTCTCGTCCTGCGCCAGGTTGTAGGCACCGGCCTCGCGCATGCGCAGCATGCCTTGCGCCCCGTCCTTGCCCATGCCGGTCAGCATCACGCCGATGGCGTTCTTGCCGGCATGCTTGGCCGCGGAGTCGAACAGCACCTCGACCGACGGCCGGTGGCGGTTGACCGCGGGCTCCTGCGACAGGTGGGCCACATAGTTGGCCCCGCTGCGCGCGAGCAGCAGGTGCGAGTCGCCCGGGGCGATATAGGCATAGCCCGGCAGCACGCGCTCGCCGTGCTCCGCTTCCTTGACCGTGATCCGGCACAGGCCGTCCAGGCGCTGCGCGAACGAACGTGTGAAGCCGGCCGGCATATGCTGGACGATCAGCACGGCGGGGCAATCGGGCGGCATCGGCATCAGGAATTCCTTGATGGCCTCGGTGCCGCCGGTGGACGCCCCGACGATGATCAGCTTTTCCGTGGACAGCAACGGGCTGCGCAGCATCGGGGCAGCCGGCGCCGCCGCTTCCCCGCTGGCGGGCGTGTTGCCGCGGATGCGTGCGCGCGACGCGGCGCGGATCTTGTCGGCGATGGTGTCGGTGTAATCCATCAGGCCGTCGCGGATGCCGAGCTTGGGCTTGGTGACGAAATCCACCGCGCCGAGTTCCAGCGCGCGCATCGTGATTTCCGAGCCGCGCTCGGTCAACGACGACACCATCAGCACCGGCATCGGGCGCAGGCGCATGAGCCGCTCGAGGAAATCCAGCCCGTCCATGCGCGGCATTTCCACATCGAGCGTGAGCACATCCGGGTTCAGGCGCTTGATCAGGTCGCGCGCCACCAGCGGATCGGGGGCGGTACCCACCACCTCCATATCACTCTGGCTGTTGATGATCTCCGTCATCAGGCTGCGTATCAGCGCGGAGTCGTCCACGCACAATACCTTGATCTTGGCCGCAGTCATGTCTGAAAAATAGTCCTTGTCGTATCAGGAAACGGCAGCCGATGGCGCACGCCGTGAAAACAGTTCCGCGCCGCCCGTGGCGGGCGCCGTCGCGGAGCTGGCAATGGCGCGTGCCAGGGCGCGTTCGTTACGCTCGACCACCACCTGGTCGTCCTGGCGCGTGAGCCGGCGCACCAGCGCCAGCCCGGTAAGCGGGAAATAACTGACCCGGCGCGCATGCGGGCCGCGCAGGTCCTGCGCGGCCAGGCGGATCCCCTCGGTCTTCAGGTAGCGGATCACGAACTCCGCATTGCGGTCGCCGATGTTGAGCGTGGTCATGTTGGCCAGCACCGCGCCGCCGCCAAACACCTTGGCTTCGAGCCGCTCGCGGCGCGCGCCCATCTTCAGCAGTTCGTTGACCAGCACTTCCAGCGCATAGCAGCCGTAGCGCATCGAAGCGGACAGCAGCCGGTCTGCACCGACGCCATCGTCATCCGGCAGCATGAAGTGGTTCATGCCCCCTACCCCAGCCGTTTCGTCGCGAATGCACGCCGCTACGCATGAGCCGAGCACGGTGGTCAGCACCACGTCTTCGCGGGTCACGTAATACTCGTTGGGCAACAGCTTGATGGCTTGCTTGCCGAATTCGCGGTCGAAGTAGCTGCGGGTGGCGATCGCCTCGGGCAATTGGGGCGTGCGCATCACGATCCTCCCAGCCGGGCCGACGGCGGCGCCAGTTCATAGACGGTCTGCCCGCGCAACTGGAAAGCGCGCGTCACGTAGGAGAAATTCTCGGAGTGGCCCGCGAACAGCAGCCCGTGGGGCTTGAGCAGCGGCACGAAGCGCTCCAGGATCTTGCCCTGGGTCGGCTTGTCGAAATAGATCATCACGTTGCGGCAGAAGATTGCGTCGAACTTCTCGCGAATCCCCCAGTCCGGCGCCAGCAGGTTAAGCGGCTCGAAACTGATGGTGCCTGCCAGGTCCGGCTTGACCTTGACCGCGCCGGCGCGCTGGCCGGTGCCCTTGAGGAAAAAGCGCTTGAGCCGCTCCGGCGAGAGCTTGCTCACCTGCTCAGCGGTATAGACACCGGAGCGGGCTTTGGCCAGCACCTGGGTGTCGATATCGGTGGCCAGCACCGTGGCAGCGCGCTCACCTAGCGCTTCGGCCAGCGTGATGGCGATCGAGTAGGGTTCCTCGCCGGTGGACGCGGCCGAGCACCATACCGAGTAGGGCCGGCCGGTCTTCTTGGCGTGCTCCGCCAGCAAGGGGAAGTGATGCGCCTCGCGGAAGAACGACGTCAGGTTGGTGGTGAGCGCGTTGGTAAAGAACTCCCACTCGTCCGAGCCTTCATCGGCGTCCAGCATCGCCAGGTAAGTGCTGAAATCGACCAGCTGCAGCGTGCGCAGCCGGCGCGCCAGCCGGCTGTACACCATCTCTCGCTTGTGGCTGCCAAGCGAGATGCCCGCGCGGCGATGGATCATCGCGCGGATCTTCTCGAAGTCCCGCTCGGTCAGCAGGAAGTCACGCGGCTCGTCGCGCCACAGGGAAGCGGGCTGCGCTGATTGCGGGCCGGCGGCAAAGGCGGTTTGGCGAGGCTGCGTCATGTGTTGCGAGGGCTTGTGGCCGTGGTCTTGCTGGGGCTGCTAAGGCTTGGTGGGGCTTGCTTTGGCGAACTCAGGCGGATCCGGTCGGGATCAGGCGAGCTCGGCTTCGACCAGTTCCATTTCGGCGCTGGTCATCAGCTTCTCGATGTCGATCAGGATCAGCATGCGGCCGTCGACGGTGCCGAGGCCGGTCAGGTGATCGTTCGAGACCGAGACGCCGAACTCCGGCGCCGGCTTGATGGCTTCGCCGGTCAGGGTCAGCACGTCCGATACGCCATCCACCACGATGCCGACCACACGGCCAGCGATATTGAGGATGATGACCACGGTCTGGTGGTCATAGCGCACGTTGCCCAAGCGGAACTTCAGGCGCAGATCCACGATCGGCACGATCACGCCGCGCAGATTGGTCACGCCCTTGATGAAGTCAGGCGCATTCGCCAGGCGGGTCACCGCGTCGTAGCCGCGGATCTCCTGCACCTTGAGAATGTCGATGCCATATTCTTCGCTTCCCAGCGTGAAAACCAGGAACTCCTGCCCAGAAGCCTCGCTCCCGGGGGTATCGATGTGTCCGATGCCGGCCATGATGTCTTGTTCTCCTGAGCGTTAAGCAAGCGCCGGGTCTTGGCGGCGCACTCCGGTGCGCTGCAGCGCGCCGACGTCCACGATCAGTGCCACGCTGCCGTCGCCGAGGATGGTGGCGGCGGAAATGCAGGGCACCTTGCGGTAGTTGGTTTCGAGATTCTTCAGCACCACCTGGTGCTGGCCGATCAGCTGGTCCACCAGCAGCGCGAAGCGCTTGCCTTCGGCCTGCAGGATCACGGCGATGCCCTGGGTCGGCTCATGCACGGCCTCGGCCACGTTGAACACGCGGTGCAGCTCCAGCAGCGGCAGGTACTCGCCGCGCACATGCATCACGCGATCGTTGTTGGCGGCCGTGTGCACGTCTTCCGGCTTGGGCTGCAGCGACTCCATCACGCAGTTCAGCGGCAGGATGAAGGTCTCGGCGCCCACCTTGACGGACATGCCGTCCAGGATCGCCAGCGTCAGCGGCAGCACGATGCGGGTGGTGGTGCCCTGGCCGGGACGCGAGGTGACCTCGACGTGCCCGCCCATTTCCTGGATGTTGCGCTTGACCACGTCCATGCCCACGCCGCGGCCGGACAGGTCGGTCACCGCTTCGGCGGTGGAGAAGCCCGGCGCGAAGATCAGCTGCCAGACTTCTTCGTCGCTGATGTTCTCGGAGACCGGCAGGCCATTCTGCAGCGCCTTGGCGAGGATCTTGTCGCGGCGCAGGCCGCCGCCATCGTCGCTGACTTCAATGACGATGTTGCCGCCGTGGTGCTGGGCGGACAGGATCAGCTGGCCGGTGGGCTCCTTGCCTGCGGCAACGCGCTTGTCCGGCGTCTCGATGCCGTGGTCCAGGCTGTTGCGCACCAGGTGGGTCAGCGGATCGATGATGCGTTCGATCAGGCTCTTGTCGAGCTCGGTGGCCTTGCCGAAGGTGATCAGGTCGATCTGCTTGCCCAGCTTGGCGGCGAGGTCGCGCACCAGGCGCGGGAAGCGCGAGAAGACGTAGTCCATCGGCATCATGCGGATCGACATCACCGCTTCCTGCAGGTCGCGCGCATTGCGCTCGAGCTGGCCCATGCCGGAGAACAAGCGGTCGAACAGCACCGGATCGAGCGCCGATGCGGTCTGCGCCAGCATCGATTGCGTGATGACCAGCTCGCCCACCAGGTTGATGATCTGGTCCACCTTCTCGGTGGGCACGCGAATCGAGCCGGACTCCTGCGCGTGCGCGGCCGCGGCGGGCTGCGCCTTGGTTTTTTCCTTTGCGGGAGCAGGCGCGGTCGGGGCTGGCGCCGCCGGTGCGGCGGCGACCGGCGCAGGCGCCGGCGCCGCAGCTACCGGCTCGGCTACTGCGGCCGTTGCGGCCTGTGCAGACGCATCCGCCGCTTCCACGACGATCTGGTCGCCGTCGACGACGAAACAGCAGACCGCGATGATGTCATCGGCGCTGCACTGGCTCGACAGCCACACGGTGAGATTGCCGCCCTCTTCCTTCTGGCCGGTGATCTCGCCCAGGTTGGCGAGCTCTTCGCGCAGCAGTGCCTGGTCTGACTGCGACACCTTGACCAGCGTCACCTTCAGGCCGCCGCCTGCTGGCGCAGGCGCGGCTGCCGGGGTTGCCGCCGCGGCGACAGGCGCCGGGGCGGGCGCCGCTGCCGGCGTGCCGCCTGCAGCCTCAAGCGCCAGTTGCTGAAGAACGGCGCAGATACGCGCCAGCGTTTCCGGATCGGGTTCCGTACCGTTACGGTAGGCGTTGAGCTGATCTTGCAACACGTCCTTGGTTTCCAGAAAAGTGTCGATGATGGTCCGGGACAACGCCAGTTCCCGCCGCCGCGTACGGTCAAGCAGGTTTTCCAGCAGGTGCGTGGTTTCGGTCAGGGCCGCGAAGCCGAACGTGGCCGCACCGCCCTTGATAGAGTGCGCCGCGCGAAAAATCGCATTGAGTTCTTCCGCATCGGGGGATTCGAGATCCAGCCCGAGCAGCAGTTGCTCCATTTCCACGAGGAGCTCTTCCGCCTCCTCGAAAAAGGTCTGGTAGAACTGCGTGATATCGATATCGACAGACATAACCGTCCTGGCTCACTGAATTTTGCTGCGAAGCCCGCTGCCGGCATGGCAGGCTGGCTTCATTGAACACTGCCCGGCTTGGCCGGGGCCGCGGCGGCGTTGCCCGGCGCAGCCGCGGCCGGGGCGGCCGAAGCGGCCGGCGCGACTGCGGTTGCGGGGGCGGAGGCGGCCGCCAGGCCTGCCTGCACTTCCTGGCCGGCTTCACCGGCCTTTGCTGCTATCGAAACCTCGGCGGCGCTGGCATTCTCGGCCTCGATTCGGGACTGCGCGCGCTGGTTCAGCACCACGATGCTGATGCGGCGATTCACCGGCGCGAGATCGTCCTTCTTGTCGAGCGGCATGGTCGCGGCCAGGCCGATCACGCGCAGCACCTTGCCCTCGTTCATGCCGCCGGCAATCAGCTCGCGCCGGGAGGCATTGGAGCGGTCGGAGGAGAGCTCCCAGTTGCTATACGTGCGCTCGCCGTTGGAATAGTTGGCGGAGTCGGTATGGCCCGACAGGCTGACCTTGTTGGGCATCTCGTTGAGCACCGGGCCGATCTCGCGCAGGATGGTGCGCATATACGGCTCGACCGCGGCGCTGCCGGTACGGAACATCGGCCGGTTCTGCGTATCCAGGATCTGGATGCGCAAGCCCTCGCTGGTGATGTCGAGCAGCAACTGCGGGCGGAACTGGCGCAGCACCGGGTTGTTCTCGATGATCTGCTCAAGACGTTTCTTGAGCGCGCGCAGGCGCTCGGCTTCCTGGCGCTCCTTGGCCTTGTCCGTGGCGTTGTCGGGCGTCTTCCTGACCTCCGCGTCCTGGCGGGTGACATCGCGACCACCGCCCGGGATCACGCTGGAGGACAGGCTGCTCTTGTTGCCGCCCTCGATTGCCACCTTCAGCGGCGTACGAAAGTACTCCGCCAATTGCTGCAGATCCTTGGGGGTCTGAGCCTTCAGCAGCCAAAGCACCAGGAACAGCGCCATCATTGCGGTCATGAAGTCCGCGTAGGCGATCTTCCACGAGCCGCCATGATGTGCCGCGCTGCTTTTCTTGATGCGCCTGACGACTATGGGATGCGAACCGTGCTCACTGCTCATCGCTGCCGCTCCTCTTCGTCAGGTAATGCTCTTGACTTCGCGGACGTGATCGTCCAGCTCGAGGAAGGATGGCCGCTCCGTCGAGTACAGTACCTTGCGGCCGAACTCCACCGCCACCAGCGGCGCATACCCATTGAGCGAAGCGAGCAGCGTGACCTTGATGCACTCGTACATCTTCACGGTCTCGTCCACCTGGTGCTCGACCCGCGCTGCCAGCGGCGAGACAAAGCCATAGGCAAGCAAGATGCCGAGGAAGGTGCCGACCATGGCGTGCGCGATCAGCGCGCCCAGTTCGGCCGGCGGCAAGTCCGCCGAGGCCAGCGCGTGCACCACGCCCATCACCGCGGCGACAATGCCGAAGGCGGGCAGGCCGTCGCCGACGCGGTTCAACGCATGCGCCGGCACCTCGGCCTCGTGGCGGAAGGTCTCGATCTCGTGATCCATCAGGGTCTCGATCTCGAAGGCGTTCATATTGCCGTTGACCATCATGCGCAGGTAGTCCGTCAGGAACTCCATCATGCCCGGGTCGGCAAGGATGCGCGGATACTGGCTGAACACGCTGCTGGCCGCCGGATCCGCGATTTCCTTCTCGAGGAACAGGATGCCTTCGCGGCGGGCCTTGGACAGCAGGACATAGAGCAGCGCCATGACTTCCATGTACAGCGCCTTGCTGTACTTGCTGCTGCGGAACAGTGTCGGCAGCACGCGCACGGTGGCCTTGATCGCCTTGCCATTATTGGAGCTGACGAACGCGCCAATGGCCGCGCCTGCAATGATGACAAGCTCTGCCGGTTGATAAAGCGCGCCCATATGGCCACCGGTCATGGCGTATCCGCCAAGCACCGCCGCTATCACGACAACAAAGCCAATTACAACTAGCACGATTGATTCCCCGTCAGAAAAACACGCGTCAGGCACGCACAAGGGTCACCCCTCCAGCCAGGCGGGGTTACCGCCTGCTGGCAGGGCTCACCTGTCACGCAGGCTGCCATCGGATCTGAGACCTTGGGACCATCGGGCCTTAAAGCCTTGGGTCCTTAAGTCTGGTCCGTCTTAAGACTTAACGACTCAAGACGGCAAGACTTGAAGACTTAGTGACCTATCGACCCAAGGATTTCAGTCAGGCGACAGCTTGCGCTGGTGCGATGTCCTTCGAGAGCTTCTTGGCTTTGCCAGCACGCGAGGGCGGACGGCACAGGCTGCATACGAAATTCGCATGCGGCTCGTACGCGTGCGTCACGAAACGCCCGCCGCAGCAGGTGCAACTGGAAAGCTGCAGCATGTTGCTCTCGAAAAACCGTACTAACGTCCAGGCACGGGTGAAACTTAAGACAATTTCGCTTTCGAGCAGCGATACGTGCTCAAGATAGAGCCGATAGGCTGCCACCACACCGCGGATGCCAACCGTCTCGCCCTGCTGGACCATGAACTGATAGGCCGAGAAGAACAGCGAGGAATGGATGTTTGGCAACCAGGTGGTGAACCAGTCGGTCGAGAAGGGGAGCATGCCCTTGGGCGGCGAGGCGCCGCGCAGCTCCTTGTAGAGGCGGATCAGGCGATCGCGCGACAGCGTGGTCTCGGCTTCGAGGACTTGCAGGCGGGCACCCAGGCCGATCAGCTCAATGGCGAGCTGGGTCTGGTTGGCGTCCTGCAGGACGCTCTTGCGATTGGGGACGGGAGTGGCCGTGGTACTCCGGATTGACGGGGCCTGCAGGAGCGCGGTCAATTGAGCGACTCCACGGGCTGCCGTGCGAGCAGGATCGCAGCATGGATCTGCTGCATATCATGGCTCTTGGCCGTATGGGTGAGTGTCGACAGCAAGGCATGGTCATCGAACCGAAAACGGCATAGGACCATGTTTGATGCTGCCAGTTTGACAAGCTGGGCCGGTGTCAACTTGGCGAGAATGTCGGCAATTTCCTTGCTGACGCCAAGCCTGAACATGGCTTCCAGATGGTTTTCGCGCACCAGGCGTTGCGCGAGCAGCAGATAGGCGAGATTGACCTCCCTGATCTCCTGGAGAACTTCACTGCTTTCCAATTTTTCCCCGCTACCAAAAACCCTTCGACCGCTTGTCCGGCGCTTACCCGCAGCCGAAGGCTGAAGGCGACCAGATCGTTTGAGTGCGTATTCGACGGGTACTGCGTACAACTAAGGAACTGCGCTTGGTCAGACTTATCTGAAACGTTACAAGTGTTACAGAGTGTAAGTGCGACTGACAGAGTTATATCGGCAATTAGACCAGACTGCCAATCCCCTCTTACGTTGGGGTACAGCAATGTCGCATGAAACATACATGGAACTCGAAGTTTGTAACAGGTCACCTCCTTGTCATGTGATTTGCATCAAAACTGTTACGCGTATGTAACAGAGGAAAAGCTCCAAGTAGCCTGTCAGATCACCCCATCATGGAGCGCACTAGTCGCATTCCTCTATTGACGAGCTACCCCTCACTACACTAGGACCCTGCGCAGCCATGCTGCCACCCGTGCGAACAGGTCGTCGGGCTCTTCGCGGAACAGATGCGGGCAGGTTTGCTCCACCTGTTCCATCACGCGTGCGGCCTCCTCGGCACTGACAGTGCCGTAGTCCATCGACAGCCCCAGCAACGCGCGCAACTCGCCCAGGCGCGAGCGTGCCGTGCCTGCGGTGCGCTCGGTCTGCACCATGTACATGAGGTCGTAGACCCGGCGGCGCAGGCTTTCCGCGACGCGCCATGCGGGTGTCTGCATCTGCTCCTCGAGCGTGCGGATATCCACCGCCGAGGTGGCCAGCTGGGACGCCAGGGAATCGGTGAAATCCAGGTCGGCCCCGGCGTCCTCCAGGATCTGCCGGGACCAGTTACGGGCATGCGCAAGGCGCTCCTGGGGCGTCCATTCGTAGCGTACCGCCAGGCCGTAGCCAAAGCGCTGCGCGTCGCGCATCAGGGTTGCCATGGCGTTGGGCAACTGCTTGTTGAACACGCGCTTGGCCCAGGCGTACTCCCCGCCCGAGAGCAGCCGCGTGACGGCACGCTCGGTCAGCGGGCCGTCATGGTGCAGCAAGCGCGCCCGCAGGAAGTCATCGAAGCCGGGCGGCGTGAATTCGTTGTCCAGCCCGGTGGAGAGCTTGACGAAGTGCTCGAACTCGGCACGTAGCTTGGCCGCGGCTTCTTCGGGCAGCGCCAGGGTGATTTCGGTAGTCATGGTGTGCAATTCTGGCTATGACGCTGACGGCGGGCTGCCGCCGGCGCGGCCGGCGGCAGGAGCCCCTCGCTTGCCTGCCGTCAGAAAGCGCTCCAGTCGCCGCTGTCGGAGGTGGCAAGGGCTGCGGGCCGGGCGGCGCGTTGCGCAACAGGCGCAGGCGCTTCCCGCCCGCCCTCGCGCTCAGCCTTCTCGGCCGATGCGGGCTCGGCGTGGTCGGCCTCTTCAAAGTGGGCGGCAGGTGCCGACGGCTCCTTGCGCTTGGGCTTGGACGCAGCGATCACCTTGGGCCGCGGCGCTTGCACGCGGGAGCCGGCAAAGCCATCCGTTTCGGCCAGGCGGAAGCCGGCCACCGAAGATTGCAGGCGCGTAGCCTGGTCTTCCAGCGAACCGGCCGCCGCCGCGGCCTCTTCCACCAGTGCCGCGTTCTGCTGCGTCACCTCGTCCATTTGTGCCACGGCCTTGTTGACCTGCTCGATGCCCGAGCTCTGCTCGGCGGACGCCGCGCTGATCTCGCCCATGATGTCCGTCACCCGCTTGACCGCCTGCACGATCTCACCCATGGTGTGCCCGGCCTGGCCCACCAGCGTCGAGCCATTGTCCACCCGCGCCACCGTGTCGCCGATCAGGCCCTTGATTTCCTTGGCCGCGTTCGCACTGCGCTGCGCCAGGCTGCGCACCTCGCCCGCCACCACCGCAAAGCCCCGGCCTTGCTCGCCGGCACGCGCGGCTTCCACTGCCGCGTTCAGTGCCAGGATATTGGTCTGGAACGCAATGCCTTCGATCACACCGATAATGTCGACGATCTTCTTCGAAGCATCGTTGATCTCATCCATGGTCTTGACCACACGTCCCACCACTTCGCCACCCTTGACCGCGGTCTCGGAGGCATTGGCTGCCAGGCCGCTGGCCTGGCGCGCGTTGTCCGCATTCTGGCGCACCGTGCTGGTCAGCTCTTCCATGCTCGACGCGGTTTGTTCCAGCGAGGCCGCCTGCTGTTCGGTACGCTGCGACAGGTCGCTGTTGCCCGCGGCGATCTCACGCGAGGCGGAGGCGATCGATTCCGCGGAATCCTTGAAGTCGCGCACCATGGCCGAGAGTTGCTGCTGCATCTGCTTCATGGCGTGCAGCAGGCTGTCCTTGTCGCCCGCACGCAGCTTCACGTCGGCGGAGAAGTCGCCCTCGGCGATGCGCGAGGCGATGGCCGCCGCGTAGGCCGGCTCGCCACCCAGCTGGCGCGACAGCGTACGGGCCAGGAAGGCGCCCAGCAGCACGGAGACGGCCAGGCCGCCCAGCACCAGGCCCAGCATCCACAAGCGCGAGGCCTCGTAGACGCCGCGCGCTTCTTCCATGTTGGCCAGCGCGCGATTGTCGCGGCGCTTGACCATCTGTGCCATCACGTCTTCGAGCGCACGGCTGTCCTTGATCAGGTCGGCGCTCTCGGTGAAGACCTGGCTCTCGAACTGCGACGTATCGAGCGGCTGCTTGCTCACAAGCGCCACATACTTGGCCAGGCGGTCACGGTAGGCGGGCAGCAGGGCATCGAACTGCTTGACGATGGCCTGGCCTTCGGGCTGGCTGAACGCCGGGCGCGCGCGCTTCATGCTCTCGTCCAGCAGGCCCAGGGATTTTTCGATCTGCTCCTTCTCGGCGGCGCGCTCGCCCATGGTCGATGCCGACAGCAGCGCAATCTGCGCGCGGCTGGAATAGAGCAGGTCGATGTTGCCGCTCTGCACCGCCTTGAGCGCCTGCAGGTCGTCGTGATAAATCCTGCTGGTCCAATCCGTCATGCGCCCCATGTTGACGACGCCCAGCAGACCCATCACCGCGCCGATAAGCGACACGACCAGAAAGCCAACGACCAGCTTGGTCGTGACGCGGAGCTGATTGAACCATTGCATGCAGACTACCTCTTTTTTCTGAATGACTTGACCGGGGGCCTCATCTGTCCGCTGCCGGCGGGTTGCCGGCGGTACGGACGACAGGCGCTACTTCTTTTTTCTCTAGAACACGCTTGCAGGCTGATTGCCTCGACACTGCTTGATCTCTTCTCGCTTCTCGCTTCTCTTCAGGCTTGCGCCAGATGCCGGGCACCGCGCTGCGCGTCGCCCTGGCGGGCGCGCACCGGCCGTGCTTCAGGGCGCAAGCTGACGCGGAAGGTGGCCACCGCATCGCGCAGGCGCCCGGCCTGGTCTTCCAGCGAGCCGGCCGCGGCTGCGGCCTGCTCCACCAGTGCCGCGTTCTGTTGCGTCACCTCGTCCATTTGTGCCACTGCCTTGTTGACCTGCTCGATGCCGGAGCTCTGCTCGGCGGATGCCGCGCTGATCTCGCCCATGATGTCCGTCACGCTCTTGACCGCTTGCACGATCTCGCCCATGGTCAACCCGGCCTGGCCCACCAGCGCCGAGCCGTTGTCCACCCGCGCCACCGTGTCGCCGATCAGGCCCTTGATTTCCTTGGCCGCGTTCGCGCTGCGCTGTGCCAGCCCGCGCACCTCGCCCGCCACCACCGCAAAGCCCCGGCCTTGCTCGCCAGCACGCGCGGCTTCCACCGCCGCGTTCAGCGCCAGGATATTGGTCTGGAACGCAATGCCTTCGATCACGCCGATAATGTCGACGATCTTCTTCGAAGCGCTGTTGATGTCGTCCATGGTCTGCACCACGCGGCCCACCACTTCGCCGCCCTTGACGGCAATCTCGGAGGCGTTGGCTGCCAGGCCGCTGGCCTGGCGCGCGTTGTCCGCGTTCTGGCGCACCGTGCTGGTCAGCTCTTCCATGCTCGACGCGGTTTCTTCCAGCGAGGCCGCCTGCTGCTCGGTGCGCTGCGAGAGATCGCTGTTGCCCGCGGCCACCTGGCGCGTGGCCGTGGAGATGCTCGACATGCCCTCCTGGATCTCGCCCACCACCGACAGCAAGCTGCGCTGCATCGTGCGCATGGCACGCGCAAGCGCCCCCACTTCGTCGCTTGCGCGATAATCCAGGCGCGTGGTGAGATCGCCCGCGCCCATGCGCAAGGCAAAGTCGAGCATGTCCTGCACCGGCCGGTTTACGCGAGCCAGCAGCAACGTACCGGCGACAAAGGATGACGCCATCGCCAGCCCGAAGCCGCTCCACAGCCAGGGCCGCAACTGGCTCAAAGCTTCGCCCCCGGCCAGCGTCTCGAAAGCCAGCAGCGCGGCGAGAAACCACACCAGCCCCGCTGCCTGCGACAGCAGGATGCGCCGCTTGAGCGTGATCTTGCCCAGGCGTCCCGGCAGCCCCGCCAGTCCCCGTCGCACCACGGCGCCGTCGCGCACGGCCAGGCCCGAGCCGCTGCCCTCGCGCAGCCGCGCGTAGGCGGCGCCTGCTGCCTCGACCTGCTCGCGCTGCGGCATCGAACGCACCGAGGTATAGCCCACCAACTGGCCATCGACGACCGTCGGCGTCACCGTGGCGCTGACCCAGTAGAAGTCACCGTCCTTGCGGCGGTTCTTGACGATGCCGACCCACGAGCGGCCGGCCTGGATGGTCTTCC
This sequence comes from Cupriavidus sp. 8B, assembly GCF_054589115.1. Taxonomy (NCBI): domain Bacteria; kingdom Pseudomonadati; phylum Pseudomonadota; class Betaproteobacteria; order Burkholderiales; family Burkholderiaceae; genus Cupriavidus; species Cupriavidus sp. 8B. The sequence continues at coordinate 15,076 of NZ_BAAILO010000425.1, forward strand.
ACAGATCGGCAAACGCCTCCGGCGGCATGTCCGGATGGCGGACCAGGTTGTGCGCGGCGCCGAGCAATTCCTCGGACTCGAATCCGCTGGCCTCGATAAAGGCGCGGTTGGCGAACGTAATGCGACCCTTCAGGTCGGTCCTGGAGATCAGGTAATCGTCTTCGGAGAGCTTGTACTCTCGGGAGGTAACGGGTTGATTGTTTCGCATGGATGGGAGACTGCGTGGATCGGACTCTCGCTAGGTGCGGCGGCCTCAGGCGGCCGCGGCTGCCTCAAGGGCCGCGAGTTCTTCGGTGTTTAGCAGTTTCTCGATATCGACGAGGATCAGCATGCGGCTTTCGACCGAGCCAATGCCGCGGATGTAGTCCGTCTCGCCGGAAAGCTGGGGTGCCTGCCGGATCTGGCCCGGGGCCAGCGTCAGCACGTCGGATACGCCGTCGACCACGATGCCGGTGGTGCGATCGTGCAGGTCGACGATGATCACGACCGTGTACTGGTCGTAGTTGATCTTGTCCTGGCGAAACTTGATGCGCAGGTCGATGATCGGGACGATGATCCCGCGCAGGTTGACCACACCCTTGAGATAGGCTGGCGCATTGGCAATCTGCGTGACATTCTCATAGCCACGGATCTCCTGCACCTTGAGGATGTCGACGCCGTACTCCTCGCCGCCCAATCTGAACGCGAGGAACTCTTCCCCCGTGCCCTCTGTCTTGATCCCGGTTTTCATTTGCTGGCTCCCGCTGCAATGACCCAGCCATGCGGCGCGGCCAAAGCCGCAGCCGGCCGGCCCGCGGGCGGGCAGCCAGGCCGAGACTCAGCCTGCGTCGAGGCACGAATATCGTTTACCTCTTAACGGCAGTCCTGGACGTGACTGAAGGGCAACAATGCCAATGCATTTACCCTACCTTGGAGGGGTCCAGCAGCGCATTCACGGCCTCCATCAGTTGATCCGGATCGAACGGCTTGGCCAGGAAGCCGGACGCGCCGGCCACGCGAGCCTGCTCGCGCACCTGGCTGTCGGCTTCGGTGCTCAGCATCAGCATCGGGATGGCGGCATAGGCGGTGGTCCCGCGCAACGTGCGGATCAAGGTCAGGCCGTCCGTTCCCGGCATCACCTGGTCGGTCACCACCATGCCGAAGGTAGCGTCGAGAGCGAGCGCCAGCGCCTCGTCGCCATCGGCGGCTTCGGCCACGTCGTAGCCCCCCGCGCGCAGGCAGGCGCCGATCATGCGGCGCAGGGAGGGAGAATCATCGACGACTAGAATATGAGGCAAAGACATAGCGGCTCCGTTGACAGCACGATGGTGAGTCCACAAGCCTGGGTCCTGGCCCTGGACCGATGTTCCTGCGGACGGGGCTGCGGTATGCGGCGATGCGCGACTGGCGTGGCCGGTGCAAACAACGCCCCTTTGGGGCATATCGGCAGCGGTGGCCGAATCCGTAGTACGGCTGCGTCGATCGACGGAATTTGTTACCCCACGAGCATGGGGTGCATCTGGCGGCGACGGGTCGGCATACTACGGCCTCCCCGCAAAATGGCCCGTGCACCGGCGGGCCATGGCACGCCTGCGCTACCCGCGACAGTGGCACTGCAACACCATCGGAACGTGATCATGTCGAACCTGCCAGGCCCGCAGTGGAGCAAACGGGAAGCCCCTGATCCGTGCCAACCCGACAAGCTCACCGTCTTCGTCCAGGGCGCCACGGATGCATTGCTGGCATCGCTTCCAGATTTTGGTGGGCGCCTGCACTGGGTATCGCGGCGGCCACGCCAGCCGGCTGATGCCCAGCTGGTCATCGTGGAGCGGCAGATCAACGCCACCACCGCCCAACGCCTGCGCTCGCTGCGCCATCCCGATCGCCTTGTGCTCACATTGCTGGTCGACGGCCTGCCACATGCCGCCACCGGCTGCGGGCCTATCGTGCCGACCACCGCCGAGGCGCTGCCGCGTACCCTGCAGCTACTGGCCTCGGTGCTGTTCGCGCCGGTGCTTGGCGACGGGCCTATGCCACTGACCTGGCGGGACGTGCAAACGGCAGTCAATCGCGACGCCATTGGCCTGGCGTTGCACCTGGACACCAGCAGCGAGGCCAGCATGTCGGATGAGCTGCTGATGCAGCTGGCGCGCTTCCATGGCCGCACGCGAATCGAGCCGGAGGCGCTGCTAGTTAGCATTTACCTGCCGCGCGGGCTGCCTTCGCTGGTTAGCTGCAGCCAGCAGTTGCGCCGGCTTGGGGCCGTTACCGGGCATCACTGCGAGACGCGCTTTGCCTTGCTGGTGCCGGAGAGCGGGCGGTTTACCCGGGTTTTGGCGTTGTTTCCGCCTGGGGGAGCGTTACCAGAGCCTTTCGCGCCTAGAAAGTAATGTTTGACGGCGAGGCGTCTTTCGCCCCCCTCACGCCCCCGACAACAAATTGGCAAACGTAACCGGATCCAAAGGATGGGACAGCAAATACCCCTGCGCCTCATCGCACCCCATCCCCGCCAGGATATCCAGCTGCGAATGCGACTCCACGCCCTCCGCCACCACCCGCATCTTCAGCTCGTGCGCCAGCGCCACCATCGAGCCGACAATCGCCCTGCCCTGCGCGTCGACATCCAGCCCGCCAATCAATGTCCGATCGATCTTCAACGTCCCGACTCGCAAGCGCTTGAGATAACCGAGGCTTGAATAGCCACTGCCAAAGTCATCCAGCGCCACATGGATGCCCAGCGCCTGCAGCTCCAGCAGCGTCTCCAGCGATTGGGCGATGTCCTTCATCGCCGCGGTCTCGGTGATCTCGAGCGTGACGGCCGACGGCGGGATGTCATGCTGGTGGATCTGCTCGAGCAGGTACTGCGGGAAGTCGCGGCTGGCAAAGCGCAAGCCGGAAACGTTGATGGCCACCGGCACCACGGGGATGCCGTCGTCCTGCCACTGGCGGATCTGCCGGCAGACCGTGGCGATGACCCAGTCGTCGAGCTTGTCGATCTGGCCGGACTGCTCCGCCACCGTGATGAACTCGGCGGGATTGACCTGCCCCAGGGTGGGATGGCGCCAGCGGCATAGCGCCTCGGCGCCGATCACGGTGCGCTGGCGCACGTCGAACTTCGGTTGGTACTGCAAGGCGAGGCCATCGTCCTGGATGGCCAGCCACAGATCGCGGCGGATCACCCGCATGCGCCGCGCGCGTTCGCCGGCTGCCGAATTGAATACGCGCACCTGGTTCGAGCCGCTTTCGCGCGCCTCGCGCAGGCTCACGCGTGCCGCCTGCATCAGGGCTTCGGAGGTTTGCGCATCGCGCGGGTAGATGGCGATGCCGATATTCACCCCGATCTGCATCTGCAGGCCGCGCGCGGCCACGAACTCCGCGAGCGAGCCCAGCAAGCGCGCGCCCAACTCATTGGCGCGGTTCTGGTGCATCATCTCCGGCACCCCGACCGCGAATTCGTCCCGCGCCAGGCGCGCCAGGAAGTCGTGCGGCTCCAGCGCTGCCTGAGCCAGCGCCCCGGCATCCTGTGCCAGGATATCGTCGGCGCGCACCTCGAAGACCTCGTCGACCTCGCGAAAATCGGCGATATGCACCAGCAGCACGGCGCAGCCGGTTTCGGCGAGCCGCGCCTGCGCGATCGACTGGTCGAGCCAGCGGGCAAAGCCGGTGCGGTCCGGAAGGTCCGTGCTGACGCTGTACTCTCCGACCGTGCCGTGGCCGCGCGCGGTCGCGCGCACGGTCAGGCGGCCCGGGATACGGCCACGGCGCCGCGCCGGCACCGTCGGGCCGCCGCTGCTACCGGTGCTGGTACTGGTACCGGGCGGATGGTCCTCGAACATCTCGTCCAGCGCATGGTTCTGCGGGCTTGCGAAGTTGCCGGTGCTGGCCAGCCGCCATCCGGGCAGGTTGGCGCGGCGCAGGACGAAGAAGCCCAGCGGCAGCAAAAGCAGCGCGCCCACCGCCACCCAGGCCGGCTGCATGAACCTGCCGGGATCCAGGCAAAGGGCGGACGGGCGCAAGGCATCGCCGCACAGGGTGCTCAGGCGCATGCCTGCAGCCACCACCACGCCGGCGCCGGCCAGCGTCATCGCCAGCGCGGCACCACGCAGCGGCACGTTGCGACGCAGCCACGGAATGGCAAGCGTGAGTGCGGCCGTCGCGACCAGCGCCGCCGCGGTCTGCGACACTTCGCGCGTGACGTGCAGGCTGCCGGAACCCAGCGCGACCCATAACGGCAGGCCCACGGAAGCAGGGGAGAGCAGCAAGACCGCCCATTGCAGCGACCGGACCGGCCCGCTAGGCTGCTCCCGGTCCGGCTTGGCTGCACGTATCCCCAACCCGACCGCGAGGCCGGATAGGGCAGCGAGCAGCAGAAGGCTAGCACTCATGTCAATAAGGAAGCTGCGCAAAAATTGGGGGCGACGGCGCGACGATCCAGGCGATGCGGGCGCAAACCCCGCATCATCGCATCACGCGCGCTTGCCCGGTGATGAAAACGGCGGCAATCGTTCAACCATGGCTCAGAACGCGCTCCAGTCGTCGCCGCCGCCAGCGTTGGCCGAAGCCATGGCCGGGACGGCCGGACGCGCAGCGCGTGCCTGGCGCTGGACCGGTGTGCGCGGGCGCGCCGGCATGGCCGGCTGGCGCCCGGGCAAGCTGCTCGCCGCGGCCTTGGCGGCCACGGGCGCGCGCGTTGCCGGCGGCTGTGCTGCCACCGCGTGGCTGCCGGACAAACGGAACACCGACACCACGCCATTGAGCTTCTGCGCCTGCTCTTCCAGGGCACCGGCAGCCGCCGCGGCTTCTTCCACCAGCGCGGCATTCTGCTGGGTGACCTGATCCATCTGCGTGACCGCCTGGTTGACCTGCTCGATGCCGCCGGTCTGCTCCTGCGTGGCCGCGCTGATCTCGTTCATGATGTCGGTGACGCGCTTGACCGCATTGACGATCTCGCCCATGGTCTGGCCGGCTTCGGCGACCAGCTTGGTGCCGCTCTCCACGCGCTGGCCGGACTCGCTGATCAGCGCCTCGATCTCCTTGGCGGCGGCGGCCGAGCGCTGCGCCAGCGTGCGCACCTCGCCTGCCACCACCGCGAAGCCGCGGCCCTGCTCGCCCGCCCGGGCGGCTTCCACCGCGGCGTTCAGCGCCAGGATATTGGTCTGGAAGGCAATGCCCTCGATCACGCCGATGATCTCGACCACCTTGCGCGACGAGCCATTGATCTCGTTCATCGTATCGACCACGCGGCCCACCACGTCGCCGCCCTTGAGCGCGATCTGCGAGGCATCGCTGGCCAGTACGCCGGCCTGGCGCGCGTTGTCGGAATTCTGGCGCACGGCCGAAGTCAGCTCTTCCATGCTGGCGGCAGTCTCCTCCAGCGAGGAGGCCTGCTCTTCGGTACGCTGCGACAGGTCAAGATTGCCGGTGGCGATCTGCTGCGTGGCCGAGGCGATCGAGTCGGTGCCGCCGCGCACCTGCGAGACGATGTTCGACAGGCTTTCCTGCATGGCGACCAGTGCCTGCATCATGCGGCCCACCTCATTGCGCGACACATTGGTAATACGCGAGGTCAGGTCACCCGCGGCGATGCGCTCGAAGACCACCAGGGCCTCCTCCACCGGCCGCACGATGGCTCGCTGCAAGGTGGTCGTGCACAGTGCGGCCACCACCAGGCCAAAGGCGACCAACAGGAAGCACAGCACGCGCGCCTGCTGGAAGCGGGCTTGCGCGGCATTGAAATTGGACTCGCCGGTACGGAACTGGAAAGCCTGCAAGGCTTCGTAGGCCGTAGCCATGCTGCGCTGCAGATCGGGCAAGTCTTTCTTGGCAACCTTGAGTGCCGCGTCCGCGTTGTTCTCCCTCAAGGCCTTTTGCAGGGGCAGGATGCCCTTGTCCATGAATTCCTGGCGCTTGCGGCTAAACTCCGTGGCGAGCGCCTTTTCCTCGGCGTCCTGAGGCAGCGCAGAGTATCGCTTCCAAGCTGCCTCGGCACCGTCGACGAATATCATCGAGCGGTCTATCACCGCCTTGCTGTCGTCCCCGTCGCCCGGCATGACGCCGCGATCGAGGGCCAGCCGCATGCGCGTGGTGCCAAGCATGGTCTCGCCTAGCGCTTGCGCCGAGACTAGCTGGTTACCATAGGTTTCCTGCAGCGCGTCGTTGCTGTGCGACATGCCATACAGGCCAACGCCGCCAACCAGCATCAGAAGAAGCGACAACATTGCCATTGCGCCGCGCAGCAGAGTTTTGATCTGGATATTGTTATGGAACGACATGAAGCACCCGATACGATAAGGAATGCGCGGGACCTCCACCGGCCCCGGCCCGGCGGATCGACACCCCAGCGACCCGCTCAGGGCAGATAACGGCGGTGTCCGGCGATTCCTTGAGCCAGGTGCCGTGCGCGCCGCGCCAGACGCACAAACGCCGTGCCCATGCCGGGCCGGCCGCGGCACGGCGCGCTCGCCACGCTCATTCGCGCGCTCCCGGCACTACCTGAAAACCCTCGCCCGTGGCAAAAAAAGCGCCACCAGCCAGATAGTGTATCGAACGGCACCCGGCATCCGGAAAATGCCATCTCCCCTCTGAAAATGCGGCGGAGTCAGCCCACGCGGCCACCACTTCGGCGATGAACAGGTCGTGGCGACCGGCCACCAACGGCTCGGGAATGACGCGGCACTCCAGCCACCCGAGGCAGCCGGCCACCAACGGCGCGGCAATCTCAGCCGCCGCGAACGTGGCCAGTCCCGCAGCGGCGAACTTGTCCTGTTCGCGGCCTGAGCGCGAGCCCACTTCCAACGTGGCGTCAGCCTGGCCACGCGCGGGTATGTTCAGCGCGAACTCGCCACTGGCGTCCACCAGTTCGCGCGTGAGCGTGCTGGCGTCGATCACGACCGCGACTTTCGGCGGCTGGAAATCCAGCGGCATGGCCCACGATGCCGCCATCACGTTGCGCCGGCCACCATGGGCGCTGGTGACCAGCGTCACCGGGCCGTGATTCAGCAGGCGATAGGCTTTTTCCAGTGCCATGGAGATGCGCCGGGAGGCGGCGCTGGCGTTAATCGAGTCGTCAGGCATGTCGGATACGGATGAAGGTTCGCTCGAACCGGAATCAGGTCGGCATTGTTGCAGCAAAAGCACTTTATGACCCTCGCCATTACCAGGGGAAGGGTTATTGCGCAGCGCGAATGTAAAAAACCGGAATCGCGGCCACGCATGGATTTCCGCGCGCTGCCAAAGTGGGCAGCGCCTCGGCAAATCCGGCCTCGTCGAGGACCAGCGACCTGCGGGGAAGTTCATTAATTAGAGGGAGCGGATGATTTATCAGAATTCTCTCCATTGGAGTTAAAAGCGTTTGCAGGATCGCTTGCTGCCGTTATAATTCATCCGATTCTTCATGCTCACCCAGTAAATCGAGGCTCGTAATGGCGACTTATCAGGAAATTGTTCAGAAAATCAGCGAACTTCAAAAGCAGGCCGAGGAAATCAAGGCCCGCGAGCAGGCTTCCGTCATCGCCGATATTCGCCAGAAAATCGACCAATATGGACTGACCGCCGACGACCTGGGCTTCGGCACCAAGCCTGCCGCCAGCAAGAAGGCAACCCGCAAGGTGCCGGTTCGCTATCGCGACACCGCGGGCAATACCTGGACCGGCCGCGGCAAGCGTCCGGGCTGGCTGACCCAGGCCCTGGCCGCGGGCAAGACCATCGAAGACTTCCTGATTCGCTAAAGCCGGGCGCCAGCGCTGGGCATCGCGGCCGACTCCGCCGCGAACCTGCTGCACTCCTGAAAACGGCCGGGCATCTGCCCGGCCGTGTT
>NZ_BAAILO010000425.1:23018-35769 GCF_054589115.1 Cupriavidus sp. 8B
CCCCGCTTGCCAACGTGCCCGCGCGTGCGGCCAGGCAACTTAGCTGGCAAACCCCAGCGGGTTCATCGACTGCCAGCGCCACGAATCCTCGCACATGCGGTCGATATCGTGCTGCGCGCGCCAGCCGATCAGCTTTTGCGCCAACGCGGGATCGGCGTAGCACGAGGCAATATCGCCGGGCCGGCGATCCCCGATCACGTAGGGGACCGGGCGCCCGCTGGCGCGCTGGTAGGCCGCGACCACTTCCAGCACGCTGTAGCCTCGGCCCGTGCCGAGATTGACAGTCAGGCACTGCTGCTTGTCGCGCAGGTAGACCAGGGCCGCAAGGTGGCCGGCTGCCAGATCGCAAACATGGATGTAGTCGCGCACGCCGGTGCCATCGACAGTGGGATAGTCGCCACCGTGCACCTGCAGTTTCTCGCGGCGCCCGCCGGCGACTTGCGCCACATAAGGCATCAGGTTGTTCGGCACGCCACCCGGGTCTTCACCGATCAGCCCGCTTTCGTGCGCGCCCACCGGATTGAAATAGCGCAGGTAGGCGATTCGCCAGGCAGGGTCCGACAGTTCCAGGTCACGCAGGATCTGCTCGCTCATCAGCTTGGTCTGGCCATACGGATTGGTGGCCGACAGCGGAAAGTCCTCCAGGATCGGCACCGTATGCGGATTGCCATAAACGGTGGCGGAGGAGCTGAACACCAGTTGCTTCACGCCAGCCGCGTTCATGGCCGAGCAGAGGGTGAGCAGGCCATTGAGATTATTGTCGTAATAATCCAGCGGCTTGCTGACCGATTCCCCCACCGCCTTGAGTGCCGCGAAATGAATCGCCCCCGAGATCCGGTGTTCGGCGAACAAACGGTCCAGCAAAGCGCGGTCCCGCACATCGCCCTCGACAAAATGCGGGCTCTGGCCGGTAATCTGCGCAAGGCGCTCAACCACGACGCGATTGCTGTTGCAGAGATTATCCAGGCCGATCACGTGATAGCCGGCCTCGAGCAAGGCGACCCAGGTGTGCGAGGCGATATAACCGGTGGCTCCCGTCAGCAGCAAGGTTTCAGACATAGCGATTCATCAATAAGTTGTGAAAAGAGACGTAAGGGGGCCAGGACAGCGCGCACGGTGCAACGCGCGAAATCCATGCTTCAGGTTGCAATACCGCGGCACTGTCCTGACGGGCCGCAGCCGCGCCCCGCCAGGGTTGCCCGCATCGGATCGAAATGAGTCGAAAGGGGTGCTAAGCATAGCAGGCCATATCTGTCGCGCCTGTGTCACCGGCACCGCCGTGCGCCGGTTTCAGGCCCGCGCGTGACTGCCAGGCCTCAAAGGCTGCGCGCAAGCGCCAGCCGGACTCCAGGTCGCGCATGCCGAGACATTGCGCCACCTCGGCCGGGCCGGCTCCAGCCTCGAAGTGCAGTGCGCCGCAGGTATTGCGCAGCGTCTGCGGCGACGCGCGCTCGCTGCGCCCCGCCAGCACGCCGGCCTCGTCGAGCAGGATCTCCACGCGGCGGTAGAGCGAGGCCGCGTGCAAGTGCCGTCCGCTTGGCATGGCCGGAAACACCAGGTTGCCCAGCGTGCCGGTACGGGAGCGGACTTCCAGCCAGGCCAGCAGCGCCGCCCGCGCGAAGGCAAAGACCGGCGCCTCGTAGGCGCGGCCGTTGTCGGCGCGGACCAGGCGCAGCCTTGCGGCATCCTCGGCGATGCTGTCGATGCCCAGGCCACGCGCCTGGCCCACTTTCAGGCCTGCGCCCAGCAACACGGCCACCAGTGCGGTGTCGCGGGCGCGCTTCCATTGGGTGGCCGACAACGCGGCGCCGTCCTGCCCGGCCGCCAGGGCCGCCGGCGCCAGCACGCGGGCAATCAGGGCATCGCGCTCGGCGGGCAGCAGGAAGGCGGTGGGATCGTTCTCGCCTTCGGCAAGGTGAGTGCGCACTGCCTGGCTGGCCGGGTTGTGCAAGCCGTCCTGCAATAGCGATAGATGATGGAAGACGCGCTCGATCAGCCGCGTGTAGCGGTAACGGTGGTGCTTGTGCAGATCCTGCTCATCCAGGAAGGCCCCGATCTGCTCCGCCGACCAGGACAGCGGCGCCAACCCGCGCTCGCCCGACCAGCGCAAGAGCTTGCCCCACATCGCGCGGTACACCACAGCCGTGCCATGGCGAAAGCCGTGGCTAGCCAGCCAGCCATCGAAGGCTCGCTCCGGCTGCTTCCGCCAGGCCTCCAGGTCAGCATCGAACAAGGCGGGGGATGGCCCGTTGGCGCTCATGTCAGTACTCACTCGCGCTCCTGCGTTGGTTTGCGGCAATGCCGGTATTGTAGACAAATCGCCACAAAAGACAGCGTTCGTTTGCCCCCTGCCGAAGGCGGGACTGACTCCGCCCGGCAATCAAGAATACACCTTATAGGTCACATTAAACGCCAGGCCATTGCAATTGGCGCTGTCTGCTGCTACCTTTCACACATCGCTATGCAACTGGTTGCATAGTGATGTGCAAACCGCCGCAGCCTGTGCCCCATCCCGGGCGGGCGGACCAGCGCAGCGTGCCGGAACGGGCGATTCCCGCGCCCTCGGCCCATCCCGGAGGAGACACCGTGACCCAAGCAACCCTGTCAGCCGCGGCGCAGGCCTCGCTGGCCATCTGGCACCGCATGATCGCCACCCATTCCATGGCCGACCTGGACAGCATCGTGGCGGACGAAGTGGTTTTTCACTCGCCCGTCGCCCACACGCCGTACCCGGGGCGCGTCGCCCTGCGCATGGTGCTGGAATCCGTCAACCAGGTCTTCCAGGACTTCCGCTACCACCGCACCTTTGTCAGCGACGACGGGCGCAGCGTGGTGCTGGAGTTCAGTGCGTTGGTCGATGGCAAATCCGTCAAGGCCATCGACATGATCCGTTTCAACGACGCCGGCAAGATCGACGACTTCGAGGTCATGGTCCGCCCGAAGAGCGGCCTGGACGCGCTCGCCGCCGCCATGGGTGCCCGGCTCGCCAGCCAGAAATCCGTGCTGCAGGGCGCCAGCGCCTGAGCGCGTCGCCGTATCCCCGTATCCCGTATCCCTATCCGGTCCACTGTTTTCACTCTCGCAGAAACGCCATGTCACTTCCCGCCATTCTCCAGAACCGTCTTTCGCTGCCAGTGGTTTGCTCGCCGCTGTTCATCATCTCCAACCCCGACCTGGTGATCGCCCAGTGCAAGGCCGGCGTGGTCGGCTCCTTCCCGGCGCTCAATGCGCGCCCGGGCCCGGTGCTCAATGACTGGCTGGACCGCATCACCACCGAGCTGGCCGAGCACGATGCCAAGCATCCGGACCGCCCGTCGGCGCCGTTCGCGGTCAACCAGATCGTGCACAAGTCCAATGACCGGCTCGATCACGACCTGGAACTGTGCGTGCGCTACAAGGTGCCCATCGTCATCACCTCGCTGGGCGCGCGCAAGGAAGTCAACGATGCCGTGCACTCCTATGGCGGCATCGTGCTGCACGACATCATCAACAACACCTTCGCACGCAAGGCCATCGAGAAAGGCGCCGACGGCCTGATCGCGGTCGCCTCGGGCGCGGGCGGCCATGCCGGCGTGCTGTCGCCGTTTGCGCTGCTGCATGAAATCCGGGAGTGGTTCGACGGCCCGCTGCTGCTGTCGGGCGCCATCGCCAGCGGCGATGGCATCCTCGCGGCGCTGGCCGCGGGCGCCGACCTGGCCTATGTGGGCTCGGCCTTTATCGCCACCGAAGAGGCCAACGCACAGGCCGGCTACAAGCAGATGATCGTCGACAGCACTGCGTCGGACATCGTCTACTCGAACCTCTTTACCGGCGTGCACGGCAACTACCTGCGCCAGAGCATCGTCAATGCCGGGCTTGACCCGGAAGCGCTGCCGCAATCGGATCCATCCAAGATGAACTTCGGTTCGGGCAGCGCCAAGGCATGGAAAGACATCTGGGGCGCTGGCCAGGGCGTGGGCGCGATCAAGCGCGTGGTGCCGGCCGCTGACTTGGTGCGCCGTTTCAGCGAGGAATACGCGCTGGCGCGCCGCCGCCTCGGGCTGGCCCCGGCAGCGGCTTACGCCAACGGCGCGACGGCGGCCGACCTGGCCTGAGCCTGTTGTTGACGGTGGCCAGGCGCGCCGCTGCGCCTGGCCACCCGCCTGATCACCCTATTTGCACCCATTTCCCATCCGCCGGGCGCGAGATCGCCCGGCGCGACTTCAGGCCGGATCGTCCTGCTTGCCCAGCAGCGGCAACAATTCCTCGGCCCAGGACACCCAATCCTCTTCATACCGGATGCCCCGCTTGAGCAGGGCGTGCTGCACCTGTTGCGCGCGCGTGGGGTGCGTGGCGGAGAAATCGCGCCGCTCGATCTGGCGATAGGTCTCGAGCCGCTCCCGGTGCAGGCCGATCAGCCGTTCCATCTCCGGTCCCAGCCCGAGCGGGCCGACGACAGCATCGGCGCGCAGCTTCACCAGGATTTCATCGCGCAGGTCCAGCCCTGCGGTGGGCGCCAGCACCCATCGCGCCAGCTCGTCGCGCCCTGGCGGCAGCACGAAGTAGACCTTCTTGCGATTCCTGGCGTCGCCCTCCCCCTCATCCGCGGCAATCCAGCCGTGCTCGGCCATGCGGCCCAGCTCCCGATAGATCTGCTGGTGCGTGGCATGCCAGAAATAACCAATGGAGCGGTCGAAGCGGCGGGCCAGCTCATAGCCGGAGGACGGTTTTTCCAGAAGGGAAGTCAGGAGTGCGTGCTGAACGGACATGCGGGAAGCGTGACGTGGAGGCCGGTCGCCCGGTAGCGGCATGTTGCTGCCGCCATGGCTTTGGGTGGCGAGCGCCTATGGTAGCGCAAAGCCAGGCCCCGCCAAGGCTGCCGCCTACGGATACCGCCAATTTCCAACCGTTGGAAGCATGAAAAATGACAAGGTAACGACAACGCTGATGCAGATCTAAAAAATGCTAAATAGCATTTTTCGGCATGGTGCAATACATTTGCAGACATAGTCATCCCGCATGCCTGTTGCCGGTTCTCGGCCGCGGCACAGCCATGCCAGTCATTCATCAGGAGTGGTCCATGCCAGGACAAACAGATTTCGCCGAAGACCGGGATGTCCCGTGGGAAGCCGACGGGCCCCAAGCCGCCGGCCAGCCCGCACCGGCTACTACAATGCCGGTGTACTACCGCCTGCCCGATACGCCGGACGGGCACCATATCAAGGAGTACGCCAGCGGCTTGCGCCAGCTGGTGCGTTTTGTGGGCGTGGAAGAACAGGTTGTGAAGTACAGCCTGGCCTGACGGCTGCGGCGCCCGCCGTGCACCGTCTCTTAGTATCTAGTATTGCTTTCCTCCCCTGTCTCCTCCTGCCCTGTGTGTGGGCCAGGATTGGGCCCGCAAGCGAATCGCGGGCTTTTTTCTGTCCTGAGCGCGGCCACACGTCAAGCACAAGCAAAAAAGCCGGCCCAGAAGGGCCGGCCATTTTACTGTCATCGGCCCGGGCAAGAAGTCCGGGCCGGGGCAGCCATGCAGGAACCGATCAGTCCACCGTGGCGCCCGAAGCCTTCACCACCTTGGCCCACTTGGCCGCTTCGGTCTTCATGAATGCGGCCAGTTCAGCCGGCTTCTCGGGATGCGGCTCCGCGCCCTGGTCGGCCATCTGCTTCTTCACTTCCGGCATGGCCAGGATCTTCACCACTTCCGCATTCAGGCGATCGACGATCGGCTGCGGCGTGCCGCCGGTGGCGTACAGCGCGAACCAGGACGTCGCTTCATAGCCCGGCACGCCGGATTCGGCCACGGTCGGCACGTTCGGCAGCGCCGGCGAGCGCTTGGCCGAGGTCACGGCGATGGCGCGCAGCTTGCCGGCCTTCACGTGCGGGTACGACGACGGCATGTTGTCGAACATCAGGCCGATCTGGTTGCCCAGCAGGTCGTTGACCGCCGGGGCGCTGCCCTTGTACGGAATATGCTGGATGTGCAGGTTGGTCATCGAGTTGAACAACTCGCCCGACAGGTGCATCGACGAACCGCTGCCCGACGAACCGTACGACAGCTTGTCCGGGTTGGCCTTGACGTAGGCGATCAGTTCCTTGATGTTGTTGACCGGCACCTTGGGGTTCACCACCACGATGTTCGGCACCATCGCCACGCGCGAGATCGGCGCGAAATCCTTGACCGGGTCGAACGGCAGCTTGGAGTACAGCGACTGGTTGATGGCGTGGGTTCCGATGGTGCCCATGAACAGGGTGTAGCCATCGCCCGGGGCCTTGGCCGCGATCGATGCGCCGATATTGCCGCCCGCGCCCGGACGGTTGTCGATCACCACCGGCTGGCCAAGCGCCTTGCCCAGTTGCAGGCCGACGATGCGTGCCAGGATATCGGTGGTGCCGCCGGCCGAGAATGGCACGATCATGGTGATCGGCTTGGTCGGGTAGTTGCCTTGCGCGTAGGCCGCGCTGGTCATGCCACCGAAGGTGGCAGCCAATGCCACGCCGGCAGCCAGCAGGCGACGGCGCGCGCTGTTGTGCGGGGTGCGAGCTTGGGAATGGGATTTCATGTTTGCTCCAGGATAAATCGCTGTAAGCCCGCGCTTGTGGCGCGGGTCATCTTTTTTAGTTTTCTACGGACTAAATGCTGCGGCGTGATGACGGATGCGCGTTTGGCACCGGTCACGCCGCGGGACTACACGGGTGCGACGCCGAGGGTGGTGCCGCCGCACACATATAGCACCTGGCCGGTCACGAATCCGTTCTCCGGCGACAGGAAGAACATCGAGGCGCGAGCCACGTCTTCCGGGGTGCCCATGCGCTTGACCGCGATGCTGGCGAGGATCCGCTTGGTCTGCTCGCTGCCTTCGGGGTTGCTCTTGCGGAACAGGTCGGTAGCAATCGGGCCGGGCGCCACGGCATTGACCGTGATGCCGTCGCCGCCGAGCTCCATCGCGAGCGTGCGGGTCATGCCGATCAGGCCGGCCTTGGTGGCGGAATACACCACGCGTTCCGGCTTGCCCAGCGCCGCGCGCGAAGCCATGTTCACGATGCGGCCAAAGCGTGCCGCGCGCATCGCGGGCAGGCAGGCCTGGGTCAGCAGCAGGGTGGCTTGCAGGTGCAGGCCAACCACGTAGTCCAGGTCTTCGACGCGCGCCGTGTCGGCCGTGCCGGGGCGGGTGGCGCCGGCATTGTTGACCAGCCGGGTCACGGCAAAGCGCGAGGTCACCTGCTCGGCGGCGGCGCGGGTCGCGTCGGCATTGGTCAGGTCGGCCTGGACAAACGTCATATTGGGATGGGACCAGGTGGGGGCAACATAGTCGACATTGACCACCTGGGTCACGCCATCGGCCAGCAGCATTTCGCTGATGGCGCGGCCGATACCGGAACTGGCGCCGGTAACGAGCGTGGCAACGGGAAGGGACATCGCTTACTCCGACCGGCAAGGGGCACCGGGTCATGCTGAAGAGGATGCGACGAGAGCCGGCGAGCCAGTCGGCCCTGTCGCGCTGCTTCTTTGCGTTGGGAAACTTCGTCAGCCTGCACTTCCACCGGGTACTAACGGCGGCCGCGCGGCATTCTTTAGCGGACGGCGCCCGCGAGCCGAAACCCGCGGGCGCCGAGGCCTCAAACGATCAGGCGGCTACGATCAGACGCGCTCGATCACCATGGCGATGCCCTGGCCCACGCCGATGCACATCGTGCACAGCGCGTAGCGGCCGCCGGTGCGGTGCAGCTGGTACATGGCAGTGGTGACCAGGCGGGCGCCGCTCATGCCAAGCGGGTGGCCCAGCGCGATCGCACCGCCGTTGGGGTTGACGCGTGCATCGTCGTCGGCCACGCCGAGTTCGCGCAGCACGGCCAGGCCTTGCGCGGCAAAAGCCTCGTTCAGCTCGATCACGTCCATCTGGTCGATGGTCATGCCGAGTTGCTTGAGCAGCTTTTGCGATGCCGGTGCCGGGCCGATACCCATCACGCGCGGCGCAACGCCGGCTGTAGCCATGCCGACGATGCGAGCCTTGGGCGTCAGGCCGTGCTGGCGGGCCGCGGCTTCGCTGGCGAGCAGGATGGCGCAGGCGCCGTCATTCACGCCCGAGGCATTGCCCGCGGTCACGGTGCCGTCGGCGCGAACCACGCCGCGCAGCTTGCCCAGTGCTTCCATGCTGGTGGCACGCGGGTGTTCGTCGCGCTCGACGATCAGCGGGTCGCCCTTCTTCTGGGCGATTGTCACAGCGGTGATTTCCTGTGCCAGCGTGCCGTCGGCTTGCGCGCGCGATGCCTTTTCCTGGCTGCGCAGCGCCATCAGGTCCTGGTCTTCGCGGCTGATCTTGTAGTCGGTAGCAACGTTCTCGGCGGTCTCGGGCATCGAATCCACGCCGTAAGCCGCACGCATCGCCGGGTTGATGAAGCGCCAGCCGATAGTGGTGTCGAAGATCTGCGCATCGCGCGAGAAGGCGCTGGTGGCCTTGCCCATCACGAACGGGGCGCGGCTCATGCTTTCCACGCCGCCGGCAAGCATCAGGCCGGCTTCGCCGGACTTGATCGCGCGCGCCGCGGTGCCGGTGGCGTCCATGCCCGAGCCGCACAGGCGGTTGATGGTGGCGCCCGGCACGCTTTGCGGCAGGCCGGCCAGCAGCAGCGACATGCGCGCCACGTTGCGGTTGTCTTCGCCGGCCTGGTTGGCATTGCCGTAGATCACGTCGTCAATGGCGGACCAGTCCAGGTTCGGGTTGCGTGCCATCAGGGCCTTGAGCGGCACCGCGCCCAGATCGTCCGGGCGAACGCCGGACAGGCTGCCGGCGTAGCGGCCGATGGGGGTACGGATGGCGTCGCAGATGAAGGCTTCGGTCATGGTTGTCTCTCTCTTGCTTGTTCGTGAAAGCGTGAAGCTTGGAAGCGTGCTCGTCGGGGGCCCCTTCGATCAGGCCATCGGTCAGGCCATCGATCAGGCCGAAACACCCTGCTTGAGCGGCACGCCGGTCAGGCGTTGCAGCTCGTCGAAGGACAGGCCTTCGACCAGGTCGCGTGCCACCAGGCCGTCGGGCGTGACGTCGATAGTGGCCAGATCGGTATAGATGCGCGTGACGCAGGTCATGCCGGTCAGCGGATACGTGCACTCCGCCACGATCTTGCTCTCGCCCTGCTTGGTCTGGTGTTCCATCATCACGAACACTTCCTTGGCGCCGATCGCCAGGTCCATGGCACCGCCCACAGCGGGAATCGCACCCGGCGCGCCGGTATGCCAGTTGGCCAGGTCGCCCTTCACCGATACCTGGAAAGCACCCAGCACGCAGAAGTCGAGGTGGCCGCCACGCATCATGGCAAAGGAATCGGCATGGTGGAAATACGAGCCGCCCGGCTTGATCGTGACCGGCTGCTTGCCGGCGTTGATCAGGTCGCCGTCTTCCTCGCCGGCGGGCGGTGCCTTGCCCATGCCGAGCAGGCCGTTTTCGCTGTGCAGCAGGATTTCACGGTCGGCCGGCAGGTGATTGCCGACCAGGGTGGGCAGGCCGATGCCGAGATTGACCACGGCACCGTCGGGAATGTCTTTGGCCACGCGGGCGGCCATCTGATCGCGGGTCAGGCGTTGCATATTCTGGATCTCCTTGGCGCTCAGGCAGCAGCTTGGCTGGCGCCGTCGACCTTGACGACGCGCTTGACGAACAACCCCGGGGTCACGATGTGTTCCGGGTCCAGCTCGCCGAGTTCGACGATCTCGCTGACCTGCACGATGGGGCACTTGGCCGCCATCGCCATGATCGGGCCGAAGTTACGCGCGGTCTTGCGATAGGTCAGGTTGCCCCAGCGGTCGGCGCGCAGCGCCTTGATCAGGGCAAAGTCGGCATGGATCGGCGTCTCGTAGACGTAGCCCTGGCCGTTGATGATGCGGGTTTCCTTGCCTTCGGCCAGCGGCGTGCCATACGCGGTGCGGGTGAAGAATCCGCCGATGCCAGCGCCGGCGGCGCGGATGCGCTCGGCCAGGTTGCCCTGCGGCACCAGTTCCAGCTCGATCTTGCCAGCGTGGTAGAGCGAATCGAAGACGTAGGAATCGGCCTGGCGCGGGAAGGAGCAAATGATCTTGCGCACGCGCTCGGTCTTGAGCAGCGCGGCCAGGCCAGTGTCGCCATTGCCGGCGTTGTTGTTGACGATGGTGAGGTCGCGGGCGCCCTGGGCGATGAGGGCATCGATGAGCTCCGCCGGCATGCCTGCCATGCCGAAGCCGCCGATCAGGATGGTGGCGCCGTCCTGGATATCGGCCATGGCCGATTCCACCGAGTCGAATAGCTTGTTGATCACTTGCGTTCCAGTTCCGAGAGTCCGGACGAACTATCCGGAACCGGCCGCCAAGGAGGGAAATCAGGCGGCGCGCAAACGCTGTCTCCGGACAGTCCTGCCGGAAGAGCCATCCGGCTTGGGCGCCCTCCGCTTGCAAAAGGCGCGCCGCCGGAAACGAATCCAACAGACTTTGGTTTTTCTTATTATCGTGGTTTGTTCTAATTGCGAACTTCAATTCGCAGAATGAACAGGTTACACCCCCTGTCCGTGGGTGGTCAAGGCGCCGAGAAATCGCTTGTGCGTTAGCCGGCCACGACTGTAGGGCAGTTGTAAGGTCCCTCGCGCGCCTGCCCGCGGATGCTTGAAAAATGACTGCTGACAAATATGATGCACTAGCCGAATCCACCGAACGGGCCAAAGCCGCGCGCCATGACGACGGCTGTCGCTCCCTCTCCCACAAGTGGGGGGCACGACAACGCAGATCCGGCCTCGTCAGCTGGCTAAGCTTACGCCCATCGAGCCTTGCTGAGGGAGTCCCAGCCCGCTAAGGCAATTGCAGCTCTGCCCGGCTGCCGCCCGCTCCGGCCCGGATCTCCAGCCGCACATCGATGCGCTCGCGCAGCTCCGCCACGTGGGAAATGATGCCCACCAGCCGCCCGGCCTGCTGCAGGTCGATCAGGGTACGGATGGCGAAATCCAGGCTTTCGGGATCGAGCGTGCCGAAGCCTTCGTCGACAAACAGGGTATCGAGCTGGATCCCGCCCGCGCGCGACTGCACCACGTCGGCCAGGCCCAGCGCGAGCGACAGCGACGCCAGGAAGCCCTCGCCGCCGGACAGGGTATTGGCCGGGCGCGCCATGCCGGTGTCGTGGTCGAGCACCTCCAGGTCGAGCCCGCCGGCGGTACGCTGGTCGCCCTGCTGGCGCACGCGCTGCAGTTCATACCGGTTGCGGCTCATGCGCATCAGCCGCAGCGAGGCCGCTTCCAGCACCTCGTCGAGCAAGGTAGCCAGCACGAAACGCTGGAATGTCATGCGGCGCGGATTGTTGCCGTTGGCCACCTCGGCCAGCCGCCCGAGCACGGCGTAGCTGCGCTCGATGTCCGCACCCTGGCTGGCCAGCGCATCCAGCCGCTGCTGGCATTGCAGCAGGTTCTCGCGGCTGCGGTGCAGGTCGGCCTGCTGCCGGACCAGCGCCTCGAGCGCGCCGGCGGCGTCCGCCTGGGCCTGGCGCAGGGCCGGCAAATCCGGGGGCGCAAGGTCGCGTGCGGCGATGGCGGCCCGCTCGCGGCGATCGCCGGCGGCGGCCAGATCGAGGTCGAAGCGATTGACCCCGGCCTCGGCCTGCTCCATCTGCGCTCCCGGCATCCGCGCCTCGGCATAAGCCTGGCGGGTGACAAAGCCGGCTTGTTCCAGCGCGCTCGTGAATGCGGCGCCCGCCTGCGTCTCCCGCTGTGCATGACTGGCAAGGCTCGCTTGCGCGGCGGCTTGCGCGGCCAAAGCTGCCGCCAGCCCCGCGCCAGCCTGCTTGTCAGCAGCCTGCGCAGCGGCCAGCGCGGCTTCGCGCGCGGCAAGGTCCCGGCGTGCCTGTGCCAGCGCGCCGTTCAACCGCTCTGGCTCGCGCCAGTCCGGCGGCACCTGCGTGCTGGCTGCCTGCCATTCGCCCTGGAGCTTGGCGTGACGCTGGCCTGCATCCTGCGCGGCGGCATCGGCGGCGCGAATGGCTGCCTCGGCTGCCGTGAGGGCGGCTTGTTGCCGCTCAACTTCCGCGGCCAGCGGTTGGCAGCGGCCGGCGGCCGCCTCTGCCGCCTGTTGCAGCTGGCGCAGCGCCTGGATGGCGCCGGCCAGCTGCAGCTTGGCCGCCGCCGGGTCCTGCGCGGCGCCGGCCGGCATGCCCGCTGCCCCGACCGCTTCGCGCAGTTCATCCAGTTGCTCCTGCCGGTGCGCTGCCGCCAGCAGCGCGGCCTGCGCGCGGCTGGCCGCGCCCTGCGCCGCCTGATCGGCAAGCCGGGCCGCTTCGCGGGCCAGGTCCAGTGCCTCGTCGGAGACTGGTGCATCGACGTGCTGCGCCAGTTGCGGGTGCGCGGTGCTCCCGCAGACCGCGCACGCCTCGCCAGCATGCAAGCCGGCCGCCAGCCGCGCGGCTTGCCCGGCCCGCCAGGCCTGCTCCGTCTCGCGCAAGCGCAGCAGGCTTGCCGCCTGCTGCGTGCCGGCTTGCCGCGCGGCGAGCTGGTCGGCTTCGGCCTGGCGGCGCGCTTGTTCGCACTGCGCCAGCGTGGATGCGTATTTGTCGAGCGTGGCCGCCTGCTGCGCCAGGCCGGCCTGCTTGAGCTGGATCGTCTCCAGCCCGCGCGCGCCTTCCTGTGCCTGGGCCAGGCCAGCCTCGCCCTGCCGCAACGTGGCGGTGACTTGCTGCTGCGCCTGCAGCGCCCCGGCATGGGCCGCGCCCGCTTGCGCCTGCTGGCGTGCTGCAGCCTGCAACGCCTGCTGCAGCACGCCGAGCCGCTG
>NZ_BAAILO010000425.1:35894-37529 GCF_054589115.1 Cupriavidus sp. 8B
ATCGCCGGCGCGGGCCGCTTCGGCCTCGAGCCCCGCCGCGGCGGTTGCCGAGACAGCGGCGCAATCGGCGGCCCGCGCACTTGCCGCGGCCAGCGCTTGCTGCGCCTGCTGGTGTTCCTGCACGGCCAGCCCCAGGTGCTGCTCGAACGGCTGCACCTGCATGGCCCGGCGCGCGGCCTGCAGCCGCTGGCGCTGCGCCTCGATGTCGGGCCGCTGCGCCATAAGCGCGGCATGGGCCGCTTCGGTATCGCGCTGCTCCCGCAGGCGGGCATCGGTCTGCTCGCCCTGCCGGGTTGCCAGCGTTGCCAGTTCCAGCACGGTGCGCGCAGCCACGTCGCGCAGCTGCAGTTCGGCCAGCCGGGCCTGTAACCCTGCCGCCTGTTCCCGCAAGGCGTCCACCGATTCGAGCTGGTACTGCTGCAGCAGCGCCGTCTGCTCGATGCGCAGGCGCTCGGCTTCCTGGCGGATGCCGGCCGCCTGGCCCTTGAGCAGTTCCTCCACGCGCCGGTACAGCTCGGTGCGGAACAGCCGCTCCAGGATGGCCTGCCGGCTCTTGGAGTCGGCCGTGAGCAATTCCCGAAAGCGCCCCTGCGGCAGCACGATGACCTGGCGGAACTGGCTGCTGTCGAAGCCCAGCAGGTTGCGCACGAAGTCGTCCACCTTGTTGGGCTGGCTCGCCTTGCTGGTCCAGCCCGCGTCACCCATGACGTCAAGCTGGGCCTTGGGTGTTTCCTTGACGGTGCCTTCGCCGCGCAGCTTCGGCCGCTCCTGCGCGGGCGACCGCGTGGCCAGGTAGCGCTGGCCCGCCAGGCTGAACTCGAACGTCACCTCCGTGCGCAGGCCCGGATCGGCGTTGGCGCTGCGCATGTCCTGCGCGCTGCGCTCGCCGCCGGAGGTGTCGCCGTAGAGCGCGAAGCAGATGGCGTCGAGCAAGGTGGTCTTGCCCGCGCCGGTGGGGCCGTGGATCAGGAAGAAGGCCCGGTCCCCGAGCCGGCTGAAGTCGATTTCCTCGCTGGCGGCAAAGGGGCCGAAGGCTTGCAGTTTCAGGCGCAGCGGTCTCATGCAGACTCCCGGTCTGCGCGGGCAATGCCCTCGAGCACCTGGTCGAGCACGCGGCGTTTGTCGTCATCCAGCTCTTCGTCCGCCACCTCCTTGAAGAAATTGGCGAACAGCTCGCCGGTATCGAGCTGGCGCAGGCGCTGGCCGGCCGCGCCGGCCTCGCCCGTGCGCGCCAGCACGGCGCGCTCGATGGCGAGCGCATTGGGATAGGCCTGGCGCAAGCGCGCCATCGGATCGAGCAAGGCGCCGGTATCGGTCAGCACCGCGTGGATGTAGTCGTCGCGCTGCGCATCCGCCGCGCCCTGCGCCAGCAGATCGGCCAGTTGCCCTTCGACGATGCGCAGGTCGCGCCGGGGCGACAGCGCGATCGGCTCGATGCTGACCGCACCATCGGCCGCCAGCTCGATCAGCGAGACCGACTTGGCGTGCGTGACTTCGGACAGCGAGTACTTCAGCAAGGAGCCGGCGTAGTGGATGCGCTGGTTGAAGGTCTGCGGGCGATGCAGATGGCCAAGCGCGACCAGGTCGACGCCGTCGAACACGCTGGCGGCAACGGCGCCGCTGCCGCCCACCGAA
>NZ_BAAILO010000425.1:37662-62176 GCF_054589115.1 Cupriavidus sp. 8B
TGCGCCGGATGGCTGGCGCGGATCGCGTCCAGGCGCGCCGCGAGCGCCGCCTCGTGCCCGGGCAGTTCCATGCCGAAGGCGTCACGCACAGCCGCGGGCTCGGCATAGGGCAAGGCATAGATCCGCACTTCGCCATGGGCATCGGACAAGGTCACGCAGGTGGCATCGCGCTCGGTGATGCCGGCCACGTGCAAACCCTGCGCCGTCAGCAGCCGCGCGCCGAAACCGAGCCGCTGGGCGCTGTCGTGATTGCCCGCGATCATCACCACCGGAATCCCCGCATCCACCACGATGCGGGCCAGCACGTCGTCCAGCAGCGCCACCGCCTCGGGCGGCGGCACCGCGCGGTCATAGACGTCGCCGGCGATCAGCACCGCATCCGGCCGGAGCTCGCGCGCCAGCGCGACGAATTGGTCAAGCACCCAGGCCTGGTCTTCAAGCAGGCTGCGCGCATGGAATACGCGCCCGAGATGCCAGTCGGCAGTGTGAAGAAAACGCAATGTGAATCCCTAGGAGTGTGTGAGCGGACCGAAAGCGGCCCACGGCGGCAGGCGCCATCATAACGTTGCCCGCCCGCCGTTCAGCTTCGGTTCAGCCGGCGCTCTCCACAATAGGCGCCGAGCCAGTGCAAAAGCACCGCCTCCGGCACAATGGGCTGGCCAGTTGCCGCCCCCCAGCCGGTATGTTTCAACCAGACCTGAGAGAGAAACTGATGAAACGCATCCTGATCGCGGCAGCACTGACGGCTACGGCCGTATTGGCACAAGCGCAGTACGTGGGCCCAACCACGGTTCCGACGACCACCGTCAAGGCGTTGGCGGAGCAAGGCAAGGATGACCAGCAGGCCGTCCTGCGCGGGCAGATCATCAGCAGCGTGGGCCATGAGCTTTACCAGTTCGACGACGGCACCGGCCAGATCCGGATCAAGATCAACAAGAAGCTGTGGCCTGCCGGCAAGCCGGTGGATGCCACTACCAAAGTGGAGCTGCTGGGCGAATATGACAAGGCGCTCTTTGGCGACTCCAAGTTCAAGGTCAAGCAGATCCGCGTTCTTTGATGGATGAGACGTAAGACCTGAACGCAAAAACGACGATGCCCGGGGCGCAAGCACCCGGGCATCGTCACGCTGACGCCTGGATCCGGATTACTCCTGGATATTGGCTTCGCTCACGATCTTGCGATACGACTCGGTTTCCTTGGCGATAAAGCCGCGGAAGGCGGCAGCGTCCTTCGCATCGATGTCGACGCCCGATTCGGACAGCTTGCTCTTCACTTCCGGCGCGTTAATGGCGCGAGCCAGTGCGTCCGTCAGCTTGTCGGTCACGGCCTTGGGCGTGTTGGCCGGCGCGAACAAGCCAAACCACAGGCGCATATCCACATTGGCCAGTGCCTTGTTCTCGGCCAGCGCCGGGATATTGGGCGCGGCATGCGAGCGCGTGGCCGAGGTCACGCCAATAGCCTGCAGCTTGCCCGACTTGATCTGCGGCAACGCCGTCGACAGCACCAGCACGCCCAGCTCGATCTGGTTTGCCATCAGGTCGGCAATGGCCGGCGCGCCGCCTTTGTACGGCACGTGGGTCATATCGACCTTGCTGGCGCCGCGAATCAGCTCACCCGACAGGTGCAGCGGCGTGCCGATGCCCGAGGTGCCGTAGTTCACCGGCTTCTTGCTCTTGGCCAGCGCCAGGAAACCCGCCACGCCCTGGATGCCGGACTGCGCGCCGGACACCAGCACCATGGGCTGCGAGCCCACCATGCGCAGGGGCACGAGGTCCCGCTGGCCGTCGTACTTGATCTTCGGGTTGGTCAGCTTGGCGATCGAGATTTCGCTGTTGGAACCCAGCAGCAGCGTGTAGCCGTCGGCCGGCGCGTTGATGGTCTTGAGCGCGCCGATGGTGCCGCTGGCGCCCGGCGCATTGTCCACCACCACCGAGACGCCCAGGTCCTGGCCAAGGCGCTGGCTCAGCACGCGCGCCACCAGGTCGTTGCTGCCGCCGGCGGCGTAGGGCACGACGATGGTGATGGGCCGGTCCGGATAGCCGGCGGCATGCGCGGGCAGGCTGGCGGCGGCGAGGGTCAGCGTGGCGGTCATGGCGGCGACGGACAGCGCCGTGGCGAGGGACTTCTTCATCGGATTCCTTTTCTGGCGCCTGAAGCGCCCCTTTAGTGTGGCAAGCGTGATGCGGAAGACCGGCGGATTGCCGGCCCCATGATGCGAATCGCAATATACATGCCATCCAAAAAACTAGCCAAGTCTCGTTTACGAGACTGTACAGTGCGTCGACGCTGTTTTTGCGCACCAGAATCGAGCATAAAATGCATATTAATGCACAAATCGCAGCTAGTTCGGATCGTTCGGCAGTCGTGGGTATCTCGTCTTGAAGCATGGATTGCCTTGAACCTGGAGAAGCCCGGCGGCATGGTATGCCGACACGATGCTTCTCTCGCCATCCGGCCGCAGCCCATGCTAGGATGGGCCTTGTCTTCTTTTTGAGATTCCCCGAGGATGGACGCTCCGCTCGCTGCCGGCACACTCGTTGATTTCGTTGAAATCGGCAATCGCCTGCGTGCCTATCGTCTAGGCGCGGGGATGCGCGCGGAAGCCATCGCGGAGCAGCTCGGCGTGTCGCGCGCTGCGATCTATCGCATGGAAAAGGGCGACATCGTCAAGATCGAGACCCTTGGCCGTCTCGCCCAGTTGCTCGGCACCTCGCTGGCGTCGATGCTGGGGGTCGAGTCCGAGTACTACTACTCGGCCGTGGCGTATATCGAACGCATGCGCCAGCTCGAGCACGGTGCGACGCGCATCCTGGCCCATTTCGAACCGATCTCCTACCTGCTGACGTCGCCCGATTACGCCGGCCACCTGCGCCAGATGCTGGCCGAGAGCCCGCAGCCGGCGCCAGCCGCAACCATCGACGCCCTGCTGGACCTGCTCGAGGAGCGCAAGCAATCGTTCGCGCGCAGCGTGCCGCCCATCACCAGCCTGATCGACCTGCGCTCGCTGGAGCGCTTCGTGCATTTTGGATTGGTGGGACGGCTGGACCTGCCGCCCGCGGTGCGCATGGAGCGCTCGCTGGCGGCCCGGCGCGAGATCGAGCGCGTGATCGACCTGCTGGACGCGCAGCCCATCGGCCTGCAGATCGGCATCGTCGACGGCAGCATGCCCAATGTGACCTTCCAGGTCTTCGAGCGGCCCGGCAAAGCCTACGTGGCCACCAGCCCGTTCCGCTTTGGCGAGTTTCCCAACGTGTCCACCGGCATCGCCACCGTGACCGCGGCGCCCGAGGCGGTACGGCTTTACACGACCATGGTCAATGACCTATGGCAACGCGCCTACAAAGGGCGCGATGGCGCCGCGCTGCTGCGGCGCATGTTGAACAGCGTATGAGCGGGAACGATCCGCCAGGCAACCAATTTCATTTGACCCAACGACCCCGTTTTCACTAACCGATATTGCGCCATGACGCTTGAAACCACCCTTCAGCAATTCCAGGATTCGCTCCCCGGCACCGACGCTTTCGTGACGGTGAAGAAAGCCACGCGCGAGCTGATCGACACCGACCCCGCGCACGCCGCGGCCTACTTCCTGCTGTACGGCTTCGCCCGCTCGTACGTACTGCTGTACGAGGACCAGGCAGTGACCATGGACTTTGCCGAAGCCGCCAAGCAGGAACTGCTCGGCTACATGCAAGGCATTGCGCGCACGCTGCACGGCGAGCCCGCCGCGCTGCTGGCGGAAATGAACCGCATCGTGAGCGCTTACCAGGGCGGCAAGAAGACGTTCTGAAGCGCGGCTCCCCCCGTGCCAGGACGGGGGGCCATTCACGCTGGCTCGGCCTCGTTGTCGGCGATCTGGAACTTGCGCATCTTCTCCCACAGCACCTTGCGGCTGATGCCCAGGCTGGCCGCCGTATCCTGGCGCCGCCAGCTATTGGCATCCAGCGCGGCAACAATGCGGCGACGCTCCTCCGTCTCGCCGCGCCAGTCGGCCGTACGCTCGCTGCTGTCGAACGCACCCGGCCGCAAGCTGCGGAACAAGGGCCGGATCCGCGCCTCGTCCCAATGCCCGGTCTGCTGCACGGTGATGCCGATGCGCTCGGCCAGGTTGCGCAGCTCGCGCACATTGCCCGTGAAGAACGCCGTGCCCACCGCACCCTTGAGCCAGTCAGGCAGCGGCGGCAAAGCGTCCAGGCCGGACGGCCCCAGCAGCTGCTTGAGGAACGACACCAGCAGCGCCACCTTATCGACAGCGCCCCGCTCTTCCAGGCTGGGCAGCCGCAGCTCGATCACCGCCAGACGGAAGTACAGGTCCGCACGGAAGCGCCCCTGCGACACGGCCTCGCGCAGATCCTTGTTGGTCGCCGCGACCAGGCGGAAATCCAGCTTGACCGGCATGGTCGAGCCCAACCGGGTCAGCGCGCTCTCCTCCAGCACGCGCAGCAACTTGACCTGCTGGAACAGCGGCAGGTCGCCGATTTCATCCAGAAACAGCGTGCCGCCGTTGGCCTGCTCGAAGAAGCCGCGATGCGCGAACATCGCGCCGGTGAACGCGCCCTTGGCATGGCCGAAGAACTGCGACTCGAACAAGCCATCGGGAATTGCCCCGCAGTTGACGGCCACGAACGGCCCCTTGCCATAGATGTTGTTACGCTCGTGAAAGCGCTGCGCGATCCGTTCCTTGCCCGCGCCGGTCTCGCCATACAGCATCACGTTGCTGCCGAAATCCGCGAAGGTCTCCACCTGCGACAGGAACTGCTGCATGGCGGGCGACTCCGCCACCAGGTCCGCCACCGCATTCTCGGGCTCGGCCGCCGCCAGCAGCTGCGGCAGCAGCTTGCCAATCTGGTTGCGCAGGTCGGGCCCCGTGAAATCGTCGGCCAGGATATGCGCATACTCCGCCGGAAACCGCCCCGGATCAGTGTCGCGCCCCGGCGCCGCCACCCACACCACGGGCATGCCGTGGGCCGCCTCCCAGTCCAGCGCGGTGAACTTCGCCGCGCCGATCACCGAGACGCTGATGACCGCCACGCACGGCTTGAGGCGCGGCTCCACGGGCAACGCCTCCAGCGCGCCGGCGCGGATCACATCCACACCGAGCGGCGACAGGAAACGCGCCACACGGTCGGCAATGTCGGACTTGCCTTCCCATACATACACTTCAAGGCTCTCGTAGGCCCAGCGATCTGTCTTCATCTGTCTTGCGCCGTAAGGCGATTAGCCTGCTGCATGGCTTAGAACACCAGCTCGGCGTTGTTGCAGTCGATTCCGTGCATCCAGATGTCGGCGTAGCCTAGCTGGATGCCTAGGGCACCTAGCAATGGGCCCAGCAGGCCGTCCAGAGCTGAGAACAATGGAGTAAGCAGACCGGCCAGCGGCAATTGGACATTCAGCAAGTCACGCCAGAGTAGCTTGACGGCGACCGTCAGGTTCAGGTTACCTACAACATCGACCAGGACACCTGTTAGCGCTTGGGGCGTCCCGACTCGGGTCGTTGTGCCTGGCGCCAGGTTGACAGTCGAACTGTTGACGCCGAGCGCACTAGTTCGCGGACTGCCGCTGGCGATGATGCTAACCCCCGTGCCGACAAGATTAATCCCGGTGTCGACTAACGTAACAGGGCCGGACGCGCAGCCACTGCCGGAGGCTGCGGCGAGGCAGGCCTTGACCAGGCCTGTGTTCACCCCCAATGTGGCACGGCAATCCGCCTTTGCGGCCGCACACTGAATGCCCTGCAATGAAGCCGTGGCCGCCGCGACTTCAACGTAGAGTGGCAGATTGATGCCGACCCCCACCAGGCTGGCCACGCCAATATTGGCCCCGACATCGAGTCGCAGTCCCACCGAAGCGGTATGCGCGGTGGTCTGCCAGGTTCCGTTGCTTAGCTGGCGCACCGGGCCCACAGCCATCACAGGCGGCTGCACCACATACAGCTGGGCGCCGATGCTGGTAAGGCCGGCCACATCAATGGAAGGCAACTTGACCTGGATCGCCGAATTGCCGTTCGCAACCTGCGCCCCGAGCATCAGCAGTTGCGCCACGTTCAGCGCCACGTCGGCCGCTGACGACGCCGCCGGCGCCAGCACGCCCAGATTCAGCAACTGGCCCAGCCCCACGTTAGCCTTGACCCCGCTCAACCCAAGTTGCGTGGGCGGGCTGCCCAGCGCCGTGGATAGCAGCGAGTCCTTGCCTGCCGCGCCCAACACGAGCGCATAGAACTGCTGGATCGACAGCGATGTCTTCAGCAAGTCGTCAATGGTGCCGACACCGAGCTTCAGGCGCAGCTGGTCGAGCGTGACGCTGGTGTTGAGCAAGCCTTGCCAGTCCAAAACGGACAACTGCACCGTGGTCCCTAGCAGATTGCCGAGCACACTACTACCTGTGTTGACGTCCAGCAGGCCGCTACCGATCGAGAACGAAGCCACCGGCGGGCTCGCATTGGCAATCGCCTCCGCGCGCAGCTGGCGCGAGGCGCTGCCGGGAATCACGAACAGGATCGGCACGGTCTGCGTCACAACCACCTGCACCGCGTTTGCCGATAGCTTGGTGGTGTCGTACCCCGCGTTGAAATGCCGCGCGGTGTCACCACCCGTGCTATAGGCCGGATCCCACACGCCCAGGCAGACACGCATGCCATCGGCATCGCTGCTGCCTGCGGCGCTGCAATTGGCGGTGGCCGTACCGGCGTAGTCATTCTGCGCGCCTGCCGATTGCGTGGCGCTCAGCACGTTGGCCGACACCGTGCCCGCAGCCGCTGCCTGCTTGAGCTGCTGCGCGCCGGCCAGCGCGGCCATGTCGGCGATCTTCTGCAGCTGCCGCTGCCGATAGAACACATGGCCGACATCGATCGACACCAGCGCACCGATCGCAATCGTCACCAGCAGCAAGGCGCCAAGCACGCCGATGGCGCCGCGCTGCCCGCGTCGGCGCTTGGCGACGAGATGCGAGCAACTGTGAGTCATCGGCCTGCCACTCCCTGCCCTGCCGCGCCGCCCGAGCCATTGCGCGGTGCCGCCTGGCCCGTGTAGAACTCCGGGATCGGATAGGTGAACGTCGCCATATAGCGCTGGTAGGACAGGGCTGCCTGCTCCCCATGCAGTACCTGCAGTTCGCCAGCCTGAGTACCACTGCGCTGGATCTCGAGGATGTTCCGGGTATGCGTGCCAATCTCTTGCCGGGCTGGCCGCACCGAGGGTGTCGCAGGTGCGTCCGTCTGGGCCCCGGCGGGGATGGTGCCCAACCCGAGTGCGGCAATCGCAAGCGCCAGTCCGCTGCGGCGGGCGAGGCCAAGCAGGCTACTCGTTCCGGTCCGGTTCATGGAAATCTCCTGGGTTGGTGCCGTCGGATCGGGCAACTGGTATTGGGTATTGCGAGGCGGTGCCATCAAGCGATCTCTCATGGCGTGGCCTGGATGATGTCGGTCAGGCGCTGATGGCTCGGGCCTGGTGCCCCGGCGGCGGCAAGCCGGGCCGACTGCGGTGCTGTGCGCTGCGCGGCGACGCGCGCGCGTTGCGTGCTGGCACGCCGGACCCGCTCCGCCTCCTGGGACACCGCCTTGCGCGTTGCCTCGGGCAGGCCGGCCCGCTGCATCAGCGACGCCGCCTGGTCACGCTTGCCGCTGGCAGCCAGCCAGACCGCCGCGTTGCTTACCACGCGCGGATTCGTGCCATCGAGCTGCAAGGCCTGCATCACGGGCACGCGCGCTTCGGGCAACGCGCCAGTGCGCATCAGTGCGTAACCCAGGTCATTGGCCACCTGGGCGTTGGTGGGATCGGCTACGGCTGCCAGCTGGAACTGCGTCGCGGCAGCAGCAAAATCGTTCTTGCGACCAGCAATCAGGCCCAGCCCGTGGTAGGCGCGCGCCTGCACCGACGTGCCGGCCAGGCTGCGATAAGCCTGCTCGGCAGCCGCATCCTGGCTGGTCTCCCGCAACGCGTCCGCGCGCATCAACGTCATCGCCGGCGAAGCGCCGAAGCGTTTCTCGTAGACGTCGATATGGGCGAGCGACGCGAAGTACAAGCCCTCTTCCTGCATCTTGCCGATCAGGCCGAGGTAGACCGATTTGTCGTCATAGCCAGCCCGGTCTTGCTTGTCGCGCAGCTTCGACAGTTCCACCTGGGCATCGGCCTGCTCGCTCATGCGGGTGGCCAAGCTGGTGCCGCAGCCGGCTAGCGCTGTCAGGGCCAGCGCCGACGCCAGCACCGCAGGCAAGGGCACGGTCGGCAGCCGGCCAACAGTGGCAAGGCAGCTGGCAAGCCATTCCCGTCGAAGTGTCGCCACGGCGCCGGAGCGCCTGTTCGGTCCTGTCATTTCGTCCCCCCCGACATATTCGCCAGCATACGCATTACGCCCAAGAATCCCGGCCCGGCCGTAATGATCAGCAACACGGGCAGCATGGTCACCACCATCACGGCCGTCATCTTCACGGTCAGCTTGCCCACTTGCTCCTTCATGCGCGCCTTGCGCGATTCCTGCAGGCGCAAACCGAATTGCTTTAGCGGCTCCTGGACGGCTCCGCCAAATCGATCCACCTGGCTGAGCATCGTAATCAGACTCTTCAGGTCCTCGCTGTCGAACAACTTCCCGATGCGCAGCAGGGTCTGCTCGCGCGAGCGGCCTGACGCAAACTGCTGGTTGGCGCGCATCAGCTCAGGACCGAGCACGCGCAGCATGCTGCCGAACTCCGCCACGATTACCTGCAGGCTCTGGTCAATCGACAATCCAACGCCCTGCAAAAGACGTAGCATGTCGACCAGCACAGGCAGCTCATCCTCCAGGCGACGCACGCGATGGCTTGCCCGACGACGCAAGGCCCATTTCGGCGCGAGGAAAAAGACTGCGAATGCAGTAAATGCCCAGAACATCGCGCCGACCAGCGAGGTTGGCAGGCGCCAAGCGAAGGTCCCAACGGCAAGAATTGCCGGCACAGACAAGCGCAAGCCACCGAAGATTGCGCGTGCCCTGTCGCCATAAAATCCGCATTGTTCAAGCAGTCGGTCTTCTTCGGTCGTGACCACTGCCTTGCCGAGCGGCGAATCCAGCCAGCGTTGATCGAACCGCTTGCTGAGTTGCCCGCTGAGCCGGGCGCCGATGCGGGCGCCGGTGCTTTGAGTCGTGGCGGTGTTGTTCGCGGGGAGCGCCCCAGCCGCAGCAGTAGCCGCAGGTGCCGCTGCGGCAGTTGCCGCCTGCCGCGAAAGCGCGGCATCGATTGTCTTCTCCGCGCGGTAGCGCTGGCGCCATTGCCCCACGAGCGGCAAGGCCAGGACTGCGAGGCCGATGGCCGCAGCGCATAGGCTCAGCGAGATCAGGGCAGTGCTATCCATGGTCTCTTGTTCCTATACCGACTTGGCCAGGCGATAGAGCATGGCGGCGCCCATCAGCTCAAGCATCACGGCAACCAGCAGTAGTGTCTTGCCGGTTGGGTCGCGCCACATCATCATGATGTAGGCAGCATTCATGATAAACATCATCCCGCCCACCACGAGGGGCAACAATCCCAGAATCCAAGCCGATAGACGCGTTTCCGACGAGAGCGCGCGGAGCTCCTGCTGCGCCTGTTCCCGATCGCGCATGAAGGCGGCGGTGCGCTCCATGACAATGTCGGCACGGCCGCCGTAGCGCACCGCCAGGCGCAACACGGACGACAGCAGCATCAGTTCGTCCACCCGGTAAATACGGGCCACCTGCAGCACGGCCTGGTCCAGCTCTTTCCCCGCGCGCTGCAAATGGATGGCTTGCACCAGGCACTGGCGCAGCGGCGCCTCGGTATTGCCGATCGCAGTCTGGAACGCTGCGGGCACGCTGCTGCCGATACTCATCATTCGCACCACGGCATCGAGAAATGAAGGCAATTGCTGGCGAAGCTTGGCGCCAAGACGGCGCGCGCGGTGCCACAGGAGGAAGTAGAGAACCACGAGTCCCATGACCAGTCCTGCCACCGCGGCGAGCCAGCCGCCCACGGTTGCTGCCGCGAGAACCATCGCGGCGAGCAAGGCGCCCCACAGCGCATAGGTATGCCGCGTCGGCGCCAGGTCCGCGCGGCGCAGGAAATCCGCCCACTTGCGCCGCAAGTCGTGCTGCTTCTTGCCGGCTTGCGGCTCCGGCGTGGTCGCATAGCGCGCCTTGACCTGCTCGGTCTGCGCTTGCAAAAACGCACGCGCGCTTTCCTCCTGGGCGCGCGCCTTGGCGCTCGCCAGCAGCAGCAGGCCCAGTCCCAGCAAAACGAGAGCGGCCGCCGCAACGACCAGCGCGGCGCTAGACATCGAAGCGGTCGTCCAGGCCGAAGTTGGTCGGGCGCATGCGCGCCAGCTTGGGCGAATGCGGCAAGATGCCAAGCGAGAGCCAGCGGTCTACCTCGTTGCCGTCCGGGCCGACGAACGGTTCGTGGCGGAACAGTTCCTGGGTCGAGATGATGTTGTCGCCAAGGCCGGTGACTTCCGTGATCGAGAGGATGCGCCGCTTGCCGTTGGAGAGCCGGCCGATCTGCACGATAAAGTCGATGGCATTGGCAATCTGCCGGCGCAGGCTGGCCTCGCTGCCCTGGAAGCCGGCAAAGCCGGCCAGCATCTCCAGCCGGTACAGGCACTCGCGCGGGCTGCTCGAGTGGATGGTGCCCATGGAGCCGTCGTGGCCCGTGCTCATGGCCTGCAGCATTTCCAGCACCTCGCCGCCGCGCACCTCGCCCACGATGATGCGGTCCGGCCGCATCCGCAGGCTGTTGCGCAGCAAATCGCGGATCGACACCACGCCCGTGCCTTCGAAGCCGCCTGGGCGGCTCTCCAGCCGCACCACGTGCGGATGGTTGAGCGCGAGCTCGGCCGTATCCTCGATGGTGATCACGCGCTCGCCGTCGGGCACATAGGTGGCCAGCGCATTGAGCAGCGACGTCTTGCCCGAGCTGGTGCCGCCGCTGACGAGGATATTGCAGCGCGCCTTGACGGCAGCTTCGAGCAGTTCGTTGACCTCGGGGCTCATGGTGCCAAGGCCTTGCAGGTCTGCGGGCGTCAGCGGGTCCTTGCGGAACTTGCGGATCGACACCACCGGGCCGGCCAGCGCCAGCGGCGGAATCACCACGTTGATGCGGCCGCCATCCGGCAAGCGCGCATCGACCATGGGATTGGATTCGTCCAGCCGCCGCCCGATCGGCGCCAGGATGCGGCGCACGATGCGCAGCAGGTGCCCGCTATCGGCAAAGCGCACGGGAATGCGCTCCAGCACGCCGTGCCGGGATACGTAGACGTCCAGGTGCCCGTTGACCAGGATGTCTTCCACCGCCGGGTCATTGAGCAGGTCCTCGATCGGGCCGAAGCCCGCCAGCTCCTTGGTCAGTGCCTCGGCGATCTGGTGCAGCTCGGCCTCGTTGATGGGGATGCGGCGCAGCCGCGTGAAGCTCTCCAGCTCCAGGTCGACAAAGCGGTTGATCGCGGTGCGCGACCAGCGGCCGAACTCCGCGCCCAGCTCCTCGATGCGGGTGAGCAGGTGCTCATGGGCCGCTTCCTTGATGTTCTGGAATTCCTGCGAAGCAGGAAAAGGCGCGGCGGAGTTATCGGAGAATTCGATGGCTTGCGACATGTCAGTTCCCAGCCCGCTCAGTGCGTATCACGCGCATGGCGCGTAGCGCTTCGGGCAGTTTTTCTTTTACCCGGCTCAGCAAGCCAGCTTCGCTTGCAGTGCCGGCACGGTATCCCAGCCGATCCACCAACTGGCCAACGGCACGGACATAGGGATCGGCGGGGCTGTCGTCGGCCAGCACCACGCCACGGTTGAGCGCCAGCACCAGCGGCTCGCGCCGGTCGGGCAAGGTGCCGACCGATGGCGCCTCCAGGCGCTGCGCAATCTGCTGGGCATCCACGCCCAGGCGCGCCTCGAAGCGCGAGACCAGCAAGTGCAGGTCCTCGCGCTGCACCTCGCGCTTCTTCAACTCCTGGAGCAATTCCGCCGCCGAGACGATGGCGCCCACGCTCTGGTCCACCACCATCACCACCATATCGGCGGCCTTGACCAGGTGCGCCATGAAATCGACATTGCTGAAGCCGCCCAGGTCCACCACCTGCAGGTCAAAGAATGCGCGCAGGCGATTGAGCAGCCCCAGCGCCTCCATGAACGAGATGTCGCGCATCTCCGCCAGGGTGGCCGGGAGCGGCAACACGGCCACGCCATTGCCATGGCGCGCCAGCGCGGTCTGCACGAAGACCTGGTCGAAGCGCCGCAGGTTGCGCACGCCTTCGACAAAGTGAAAGCCGGGGCTGATGTTCATGTACAGCGAGCCGTCGCGCGACGGCAGCCCCAGGTCCATCAACAGCACTTCGCCATGGCTGCGCTTGTGCACCGCTGCCGCGAGGTTGGTAGCCAGCGTTGTCGCACCCACGCCCACGCGAGCGCCAAGCACCGCCACGACCTTGCCCCGGCGTGCCGGCTCCGCCTGGCCGCGCGCCGCCATCAGCCTGCGCACGATCTCGATCGCGCCGGCCGGCGGCGCGGTCATGTCGATGAAGTCCTTGGCGCCGGCCCGCAGCGCGGCCAGCATGATGTCCGGCTCACCCGCATTACCCACCGCTACCAGCGCAAGACCCGGGTACAGCTTGGTGAGCTGCTCCGCGAGCCGGCTCGATGCCAGCGCCTGCTCCCGCGAAAAGTGCAGGAAGATCATGCCGGGATTGACCGTGCCCACCTGCTCGAGGAAAGCATCCGGCGGCCCGGCCTCGACCACCAGCCGGCCCAGGTTCCCGAGCGCGTCGGCCAGCCACTGGCGAGGTTCCAGCTGTGCGGTGTTGAACAGGAAGAAGTCCATCTGGCCCTGCCTTGCGCCGTCGTCCTGCTTGCCCGGTGTCATTTCGAAAACCCAGGCAGCGTCGGATCGACGTATTCGCCAAGCACGTACCAGCCCCACACATTGGGATTGCCGCTGGTGCGCCCATCCTCGCTGACCGCGGCCACGGCCGCGGCGCCCTTGGCGAGCGGGCGCACCAGGCGCGGCGTGACCACGATCATCAGTTCGCGGTCTTCCTGGTTGAAGTTCAGGTTGCGAAAGAAGGTGCCGATGATCGGCAGGTCGCCAAGGAAGGGCACCTTGCTGACATTGCTGATCGTGTTGCGGCTGACCAGCCCGCCAATCACGAAGCTCTCGCCATCGCCGAGTTCCACCGTGGTATCGGCGCGGCGGGTGACGATCGCTGGCACCGTGGCACCGTTGATCGAGATCCCGCGCGACGGATCAAGATCACTGGCTTCCGGCGCAACCTTCAGTGCGATGCGGTCCTTGGAAAGCACAGTCGGTGTCACCGTCAAGCCAATGCCGAAGGGCTTGAACTGGATGGTGGTCGTGCCGAGCGCCTGCGGCACCGGGATGGGGATCTCGCCGCCGGCGAGGAAGCTTGCGCTCTGCCCGGACAGCGCCACCAGGCTAGGCTCGGCCAGCACCCGTGCCATGCCGTTGCTCTCCAACAGGCTCAGGTTGGCGAATATCCCGCGCGAGAACGATGCCGCGACAAGATTAAAGGCGCTGCTCATCGGCGAGCTGATGTCGGCGCTGAATGAGCCCGGCGTGGAGTCCGTTCGAGGTGTGAAAGTGAACTTGTTCAGCGACGACGGGGAGAACGTGCCGAAGGCGAAGCCGCCGTTGTTCCGGTAGAAATTGAACCCCACCTCCTTAAGCACGGTCTTGCTGAGCTCGACCACCTTGACGTCGACCTGCACCGTGCTGCTGACTGGAATCGTGGAGCGGTCGATCACCACGCCGCCCTTGCCTTCGGCCGTGGCGGTGGCTGAGCGCGCTACCAGTTGCGCGCGAAGCGATGCCTGCGCATCGCGCGCCTGCCCGCTGATCAACGCTCCCCCGCCCGATACAGCCACGTCAGGGTCGCCAGGCTCGCCTCGCGTTGCATCCACCTGCACCCGGTAGGTTTGTGCACCTTCACCGCGCGCCCAAACCATCAGCTCGGTAGCGCCGGGCTTCCTGGCCACCACCAGCACGCCGTCGGCACCCGAGCGGCTCTTGAGCAGCAACGCATCCGCCACGGCTGGATTGCCGATGGCCACGCGCTCAAGTGGCTTAGTCAAACGTAGTTCATGCTGGCTACCCACCACCAGCTTCAGATCACGCACGCCGCCGTCGGCCTGCTGAGCCCACGCCGCGCAGGCGGTGCAGCAGACGGCCAGGATGGTGGCGGCCCCGGCAACAATGGATTTCATCAATCGACTATCCAGAAGTAACACTGAAAACATGGATCCGAAAGCAATCCGGCGGGCCTGCACGGGGCATGCATCCACCACGACGGCGTGCTCCTGCTTCATTCGATCTCGCGCTTGCCGCCGCGGATCATCTCAACACTGTTTTGCGCGACGCTGCTAGTGCTCGCGCCATGGGGGCGCTGCGCTACGGCTGCGGGTGCGGGGACAGGCGATGGTGCCGCCTTGACGGGGACGGCCTCACGCCGGGCACCGCCCGCGATGCCGGCCAGTGCAACGCCTGCCATTGCGCGATCGGATGGCGCCAGCGCTGCGACCGGCGTGGAGGCCCCGCCTTTCGCCTGTGCCTGTGCCTTTGCCTGCAATACCGGCGCTGGATCTTCAAAGAGGCCTTGGGTGGGAACGTCGGGATCCTGAGGATTGCGCAACGCCAACAGCAAGCGCCCGGTCTGCTGCACAATCGCCAGCTTGCCAACATCCGCCACGGGCACCGCCAGCACGGCGGTCTTGGCGCCTTCACGGCGAACCATCATTTGCTCGGGTGTGGGCTTGGCCGCCTCGTTGACAGTGCCGGCGCCGTAGGCCAGCACCCGCAGGCGCGCCAGCAGCATGCGCGCCTGGCTACCCTCGATCTCCTGGCCGTCCCGGCGGAACACCGCGAACACATCGACGAAGTCACCTGGCTGCACCTGGTTGCCGACACCGATCACCTCATCGACGGCAACCGCTACCGCGCGCTCGCCATCCCGTACCTGCGTGGCCAATCCCGCCAGCAGGTGACTCTCCAGCACCGGCACGTTGGCCCCGATGGCAACCACCGGCACCTGCCCGGCGACACGGGCTACCTCGGCATAGGCGCCGGCCGGATTGATCGGTAACTGTTCGACCTTGAGCGCGTCTGCCGGCACCGGCTTTCCTGCCTCGACAGCTTTGACCGTGATCACCACCGGATGCAATTCCACTGCCCCGGTCACCGGCACCGCCGGCGCCGCAGGCGTGCGGGCCACGCGCCACGCTAGCAATGCCAGCACGGCGGCAAGAACGAGCAGCGCGATGGCGAGCACGCGAATCTGTTTGCTGGTCATGCGATATCTCTGGTTCGGGCGAATGAAAGCTGGCTTAGACTCATGTCAACAAACGGCGAGAGCGGCGCGCCCAGCAGGTGCACCGTCATGTGTCAGGCGCCAGTTGCACCGTTGCGCTGCCTGTGAGCGTGGCGGGCAGAGGCACGCCGGGCACGACGGGCAGGATAGAACTCGAACTGAGGCTTAGGGTGACCTTGACGCAGGCCGAGCCGCTCGGATTCGCGCAGCTGATCACCTGCGCCACATTGGCCGCTGAAATCAGGCTGCTGATTGACGTCGGCAATGAGGCCAGCGCCGTGCTGGAGGCTGCGCTCACTCGCAGCGCCTGCGTAGCGGCTGCGTTATTGGCGGCGGCGCCGCTCGGATAACGCAGGGCGGCACGCGCTCCCTCTTCCGCAGCCAGCGTAAGCGCCTGCTGCACGGCTAGAACGATGCCGAAATAGACGATGCCGATCACAACTGTCAGCAAGATCGGCAGCACGATGGCGAACTCAAGCGCGGCCGCTCCGGACGAGCGCATCCGCACGGCGTGGTTTCCCCGCAATGACATACTTCACCCGGTTATCTTTTACATTTCTGCGCCGAACCGGTGGCGCGGACCCCAAGGGCAATAGCGGGTAGCCATCCACCTGCGTGGCAGCTACTTCCCCGAAACCATCCACACGATCAGGCCCATAGCCAGGTAAGCGGCATATGGGATTCCGCGCTTCCCGGCCACCTGCTTCGCCACAACCGTCGCTGTCACGCCAGCTCGCCGCTGCAACAGGCCATCTACGCGGTTCCGCCAGGTAGCCCAGACCGTGCCAGCTTCCGCACGCACCAACAATGCATGTGCAAAAGCGAGCAGGCTACCGACGATCCACACCGTCACCAGACCCAATGGGCCGGTGAACAAACCCGTTACCGCGAAGAACTTGACGTCACCCGCACCCATGCGCCCGAGCGCGTAGACCGGCAACATGACCAGCAAGCCAATCGCAAAGCCGAGCATGCGCGAAGCCAATGCTGGCTCAGGCATATGCCCGAACAGCAGCACCAGGCAGACAGCCACCAGGGTGGCTGCCAGCACGGCATTGGGTACTTTCCGGTAAGCCAGGTCGGTCCAGATGGTTACCGCACAGTAGAGCGCGGCAATGGCCTCCACTGTGTCAGGTGGCGGCGGCAGGCAGGAGCGAGAGGAGCTTTGTCCCGAGGTTGGTAAAGCCAGTCGAAAGGTTGTTACCGAGCGCGGTGGCGCCGACGATCATGCCCATTGCGATCAACCCCGCAATCAACCCATACTCGATTGCAGTTGCCCCTTGTTCGTCCCGAAGAAAGCGTGCCAAAGCGTATTTCATGATTTCACTCCGTTTTTAATTTATGTCATCACCCAGCGTCCGCTTACCCCTCCGATGCCGCCTCGCTCTTGTGGCCAGGCTAGTACCGAGCAGTAACGCTGGTGCACAATTTATAGATCAAAGCCATGTATCAACCATACCCCCCCTTGGAGTTATAGTTGTCTCAGCATAACGGCTGACATCCGTTTGAAAACAGTGTCTTCTTAAAGAGCAAAACTTCTACTCGCGTCAAATACCACACCCGTTCGGGTGAGCCATGTGGCGCGGTGTGATGTAAAAGGATGCGCAGCCACGGGGTAAGGACGACTGCGCACCGTAAAGACGTATTTAGATCAAACTCAGTGAGCCAGGCCACCGAGCAGATTGGTCAGCCCAGGAGCGTTCGACGTCGTCGACGTCGTCGATGTCGCGCCCGCCGCGGCGTTGCGCGCGCCGCTCAGCACGCCCGTCACAGGCGCCAGCAAACTGGTCAGGGGCCCCAGCGCGCCGGCAGTGCCAGTGCCAGCGCCCGTGGAAGCGCCGCCCGTCACGCCTGCAAGCAAGCCCGTCACAGGCGCCAACGCGCCTGCTGCGCCAGCGCTTGTGCCTGAGCTGGAGCCGCCCCCGATACCGGCCAGGGGCAGGTTGCTGAGCAGCCCGCCGAGCGGGTTGCCGCCGGTGCCGTTGCCGTGCACCAGCATGCCGGCCCCGGCGACGGTCTTGCCGGCTTCGGTCACGACGCCGCCCAGGCTGGAGACCACGGGGGCTTGGGTATTGGTCAGCAGGCTGCCGCCGCTGGCCACCGAGTTGCCCAGCGTGGCCAGCAGGTTGTCCAGCGGCGCGCCAAGGCCGGTGGCCGCGCCAATCGTTTGCGTAACCGTAGTGACCTGCGTGGTCAACGGCACGATCACCTTGCTCACGCTGCCGCTGACTTGCGCCACGGGGCCGGTCGAAAGCGCCTCGCCCAGCTTGCCGCCGGCCATCGTCACCGCGCCGCCAACCTGGTTGACCAGGCCACCCACGGGCGTGGTCACCGCGCCTAGCGGAGCCAGCTGGCCGGTGCCGAGGCTGCTCACGAGATCGCCTGCGCTCGAAACCGTGACACCGGCTTTCTGCACCACGTTGCCGGTGCTGGACACGGTGATGCCAAGCGGATCGGTGACTGCACCCATCTTGCCAAGTCCGTCGCCCACACCTGCGCCCGGCGCGCCCACCGTGTCGCCCGCGTTTGCCACTACGCCGCCGAGCGCGTTACGCGTAGCGTCCGGAAGCAGCGGCACTTGCGCGGCCTGGATCTGCTTGCCGATATCGCTCACTGCATTGCCCGTTGCCACCACCGTATTGCCCGCGCCTTCAGTGACCTTGGCCGTGGGCGTGGTGTCGGGGGTTGTAGCCGGCGCGGGCGGGTTCGGGGGCGTGGCGGGCGTGATGGCGGCGGGGCTCACGCCACTGCCGGATCCGTTGGAAGAGCAACCTGCCAGCAGCAACAGTGCCGCGGCACAGGCGAGGGTCATGGATGACATCGGGGCGAAATGCGCTTTCATGGGATCTCCTGGTCTTCCTCGCGGAAGGTTCTCCTTTGGAACTGCTATCGAATTGGCTCTTGGACGATGCATGCGACCTGTTAAGCGCGGAACGCAATACGACTAGGGCGTTTGCTCCGCGCCGCGCTGTGCGCCGCGCTTGTCGGGAGTCAATACCGCAAGCTGCGTGCCACCCGCATGGCACGCAGCAGGCAAGGCAGTCGATCGACGCTGGCGCCGCCGCGCAAACCCTTGTTTGACGCGGCATGGCGAACATGGCACAGGCACGCGTCCCGTTGCACAACAAGACGGCCCCATGCCGTGCAGCGTGTTACGTGCTACGTAACGTGTTCCCCCTTCGATGTGCCCGACGCGCCAGCGCGCACGCGCCGTCTGCCCACACGTTGCTGACAGGGTTGGCATGCGGCCGCGGCGCGTTGAACAAGCCCGTGTTGTTCCGTGTGAGCGCCACGGCGTTACGTAACGCGTAACACCGAAACACCGCGCAGCGCGCTCATGTCTGGTCCTTTCCCGGCTATGTCTCATCCTCTTCAAACCCATGCGCGGCAAGGCTTGGCGCATTTCTATCCGGTGTTCTGGCGCGGACCGGCGGCGTGCCGGCACGCACTGGCACACCCTTTGCGCAATGCAGTGACACCACGGCATGCGCCATGCGCACCGTGATTTCACGACGGGAAGAAAAAAAATGGAAAAGGTCATGCGTACTCAACAAATCTTCATCACGGCACTGCTCGGCTCGCTGTTGGCACTCGGCGGTTGCGCAAGCGGTGGCGGCACAACGTCCATGGATACCGGCAGCGGTGCGGGCAGCAGCAATGGCGGCGGTACCAGCGTTGGCACCGCCGCCGCCGGCACCAACGCCGGCACGGGCGGTGGCAGCAATGGTGGCAATTCCGGCGGCGACAATGGCGGAAACAACGGCGGAAACAATGGTGGCAATAACGGCGGCAACAACGGTGGTGGCAGCACGGCTGCGCTGACGCCGACCAGCCAGATCGTCAATCAAGCGGGTGGCCTGGTGACCTCGGCCGGCAACGTAGTGAGCGACCTCGGCACGCAAATCAAGAACACCAACCTGCCGATCCTCTCGACCCAATCCAAAGATGGCCTGGGCGGCGTGGTCGGCTCGCTCGGCGCCGCGGTCAGCACCCTGGGCAACGGGGTGCAGAACGGCCTGGGCAACACCCCCACTGCCACCAACCCGCTCGGCACCACGGTGGC
Organism: Cupriavidus sp. 8B; assembly: GCF_054589115.1. Taxonomy (NCBI): domain Bacteria; kingdom Pseudomonadati; phylum Pseudomonadota; class Betaproteobacteria; order Burkholderiales; family Burkholderiaceae; genus Cupriavidus; species Cupriavidus sp. 8B. The sequence continues at coordinate 57,016 of NZ_BAAILO010000425.1, forward strand.
AAGCACCGGCGGCGTAGTCAGCCAGGTTGGCAATGCCGTGACCAACGCAGGCGCGCTCGTCAGCGGCCTGGGCAGCGGTCCGCTGTCGCCGCTGGCAGCAGTCACCACGCCGGTGGGTTCACTGGTTTCGCAAGTCGGCACCGCGGTCAATGGCGCGGGCGCACCGCTCGGCGCGGCCCTCTCGACCGGCCCCGTGGAGCAGTTGACCGGTGGCGTCAGCAAGCTCATCGTGCCCCTCACCGCGCAACTCACCAGCACCACGCAGACGCTGGGCGCGGCGACCGGCATGGGGGCGCCGGCCAACAACCTGCTGGCGACGCTTGGCGGCGGCCTGGCCACGGCGGGCAACACCATCAGGCAAACCAACACGCCGGTGGTGTCGGGCGTGGGCGGCATCGTCGCCGGCGCGGGCGGCACGGTCGCCGCGCTGGGCGGCGTGGCCTACAACCCGAGCGGCACTGGCACCGGCAACCCGCTGGCACCGGTCACGAGCCTGCTGGGCGGACTTACGGGTGGCCTGACGGGTGGCAGCGCAAGCGGCCCGCTGGCTCCGGTGACCAGCCTCGTTGGCGGACTGACTGGCGGGCAGCCCGGCGGCCTCGGCGGCGGCAGCGCGAGCGGCCCGCTCGCACCCGTCACCGGACTGGTCAGCGGCGTGGTGAGCACGGTCGCAGGCGTGGCCGGCGGCGCAACCGGCGGTGCCACGGGTGGCGGCGCAAGCAATGCGCTCGCACCGGTTACCGGCCTCGTCGCGGGCATCACCGGGGGCAATGGCGCCAGCAACGGCAGCGGCTCGGGCAACAACGCGCTGGCGCCGGTTACCGGCCTCGTGGGTGGCCTGCTGGGCGGCCTCGGCACCAAGCGCTGAGCATTAAAAGAGAGAACGCGATCGGCCACGCAATACCGCCAAGGGTAGCGGCACCCCTGGCGTGATTGGCACACCGCGTTAAAGCCGCATGCTGATTTTTACGGATCCAGGGGTATGACCATGACGCACACACGCCTGCGTGTTGCCACGTTGCTGCTCGGCATCGGCGCCTGCAACGGTGTCCTTGCGGAGCCACGCAGCCCGATCCTGGGCGATCCCACGCAAACCTTGCCTAGCATCGCGCCTGCGCGCCCGCCCGAGAGCAGGGTCACCGTGCAGGTCGAGCGGCCGGACTCCGCGCTGCAAGACCTGCTCTCCAGCAAGCTCACGCCGCAGCGCTTCCAGATCGAAGGCGTGAAGGCGATTCCATTCGCGCAGATCGCGGCCAAGTTCGCACCGCTGGCCGGCAAGGAAATCACGGTGGGCCAGTTGCTGGAGGTGGCAAATGAAGTCACCCGGATGTACCAGCAACGCGGCTATCCGCTGTCCTTCGCCTTTGTCCCGACACAGCGTTTCGAGAATGGCAACGTGCTGGTCACCGTGGTGGAAGGCCATGTTTCCACCATCACGATCCGGGGCGAAGCGGGCCCGGCCGAAGGCCGCCTGCGCGCCATTGCCGAGCAGTTGATGCAGGACCATCCGCTGCGCCGCGAGACCTTCGAGCATTACGTCAACGTGCTGGCGCTGCAGCCCGGCATGCAGGTGGCCGCTACCGTGCAGCCGCCGCAGACCACGGACGGCGCCTGCGAGATGGTGCTCGAGGTCAAGCGCAAGCCCTTTACGTTTGGCATGGGCCTGGATTACAAATCGCCGAGCGTGCGTGGCATCTTCACCGCCACCACCAACAGCCTGACGCCGCTGGGAGAACAGATATCGGTCTCCGCGCTGGCGCCCCGGGGCCCGGATCACGAGGAGTACTACGTCGCCAGCTACGGCCAGCCGATCGGTACCGAGGGCATGATGGCCCGCCTGAGCGCCTCGCATTACCGTGGCGTGCCGCAAAACGGCGCGCTGGCGCAGATCGGCTTCGATACGCGCTACGTGAACGACACCAAGCGCCTCGGCGGCACGCTCAGCTATCCGGTGATCCTCAATAACGCGCATTCGCTCACGGCTACCGGCGGCCTCTATGCCAACGACCAGTTCGAGCGCTACACGCAATCGGGCACGGGCAGCCAGATCGCGCTGACCACGCACGTGCGCGTGCTAAGCGCGGAACTCGCCTACGTGCAGCGGCAGGAGGGCCAGACCCGCAGTGCCACGCTTGGCGTCTACAAAGGCATGAACGCGCTCGGCGCGAGCCGCGAGAACAATATCAACGACCTGGACTTCGTGCGTAGCCGGATGGTGGTGTCGCAGGCCACCGACCTGCCTTGGGGCTTCGGCGTGACGGTGTCCGCCGCGGGCCAGTACAGCGGGCAGCGCCTGGCGTCGAGCGAGCAGATCAGCTTTGGCGGACGCTTCTTCGGGCTCGGCTATCCGGCGGGCGAGGTGGCGGGCGACAAGGGCTGGGGCGCGTCGGCGGAGATCAACCGTCTCTTCACGCCTGGCCTGACCTACCTGAAGACCGTGCAGCCTTACGTGCTGACGGACATGGCGCGCGTGTACTCGAACAGCTTGTCGCTGGTGCACCGCACGCTGCAGTCGGTGGCCATCGGCCTGCGCTTCTCGGACCGGCGCTACTACACGCTCGATGTCTCGGTGGCGCAGCCGGTTGGCGACAGGCCGACCAATGCCGCGCGCCGGTCGCCACGCTTGAACGCGACTTACTCTTACCAGTTTGAATAGGCCGATCAAGTAGCACTTAAGTGGCGATCAAGTAGCGATCAAGTAGCGAATACACGACAAAAACGAAACACATTTGGGAAATTTCCCATGCGCTTTGCAGATTCTTCCGAGTTTCTACGGCGTGAATGCAAATGATAATTGCTCGCATTCATTTCAAACCGCAGCAGTTGGAGAGTCATGCAAAGCGCCCTCGTCACCAGGACCAACAAGAAGCAAAGCGCCATCCCGCGTCTCACAGGCGCCGTTGGCGTGGCCATCGCGGCCGCGCCCGTAGCCGCCCAGCCAGGCGGGGACCCCAAGATGGCTGCGGTGGAATTGCCGCAGGTCACCGTCAGCGGCTCGAGCCACAGCGAGTTCAAGGCAGACAGCACGTCGTCGATCAAGACGCCCGGCCCGCTGCTCGATGTGCCCAAGTCCATCACCGTGATCCCGCACGAGCTCATCCAGAGCACGGCGTCGACCAGCCTCAGCGAGGTACTGCGCGCCGTTCCCGGCATCGCCTTTGGCGCGGGCGAGGGTGGCAACCCGGTTGGCGACCGCCCCTTTATCCGCGGCTACGATGCCCAGGCCAGCACCTTTCTCGATGGCTTCCGCGATATCGGCGCGCAGTCGCGCGAAATGTTCAATATCGAATCGGTCGAGGTCACCAAGGGCCCGGCGGGCGCCTATGATGGGCGCGGCTCGGCCGGCGGCAGCATCAACATCGTCAGCAAGTCGCCCAAGCTTGACAGCTTCGCCGAAGGCAACTTCGGCGTGGGCAACGCCAGCTACAAGCGCGGCACCGCCGACGCCAACTGGCAACTCGGCAATCGCACCGCGGTGCGCATGAACGCCATGTACCACGATGCCGGCGTGCCCGGGCGCGACTCGACGCACCAGGAGCGCTGGGGCTTCGCGCCTTCGATTGCCTTCGGCCTGGGCAGCGATACGCGGCTGACGCTGTCCTACTACCACATGGAGACGGACGCGCTGCCCGACACCGGCATGCCCTACAACAACCCCACGTTCAATGCCCGCAAGGACGGCCGGCCACGCACCCGGCTGGCAGGCGATGGTTCGCCGCTCAAGCTGCCGCGCAACACGTACTACGGACTCGTCGACCGCGATTTCCGCAAGGACAGCGCGGACGTCGGCACGATCCGCTTCGAGCACGATTTCAGCCCCGCGCTCAAGTTCCGCAACCAGACGCGGTTCGGCCGCACCAAGCAGGACTACCTCTGGACGCGGCCCGACGGCAGCTTCGAAGGCAATATCTATTACGACATGGTCTGGCGCAGGACCAACCAGCGCCACGGCATATCCACTACGGTGGCCAACCAGACCGACCTGTCCGGAGAGTTTCTCACGGGCGCGCTCTCACAAGTACGCCTTCGGCGTGGAGTTTTCCCGGGAAAAGAGCGAGAACGACGGCTACAGCGTAGACACCGGCGACAAGCGCTGCCCGCGCGGCCCGGGCGCCGCCAGCGGCTACAACTGCACCACGCTGTACAACCCGGATCCGCACGACCCGTGGTCCGGCCGGATCGCCCGCGAATACAATCCGACCAATCACAAGGCCACTACCACATCGGTCTATGCCTTCGACTCGATCGAGCTCAACAAACAGTGGCTGGTGAATGCCGGACTGCGCTTCGATCGCTACAGCGGCGAGGTCGAGACCGCCCGCGCCAACAGCGGCGCCGGCCCGCGCAGCACGCATGCGCGAGACGACAATCTCTTCAACTACCAGGTCGGCGTGGTCTACAAACCGGTGGAAAACGCCAGTGTTTACTTGTCCTACGGCACCTCATCCACGCCCGCAGGTGCTGTGGTCGGGCAGGGCAGCGAGCTCAGCGGGCTGGCGCCGACCAAGGCGGGCAGCGCGCTGTCCCCCGAGAAGAACCGCAGCATCGAACTCGGCACCAAGTGGGACGTGCTGCGCAAGCGCCTGGCATTGACCGCCGCGATCTTCCGCGTGGAGACCACCAACGCACGCATCACCCTGGAAGACGGCCTCGCGGCCATGGCGGGCGACAAGCGCGTGGACGGCATCGAGCTCGGCTTTTCCGGCAACGTCACCGACCAGTGGGCGGTGTTCGGCGGCTACACCCACCTGAAAAGCGAGTTGCGCAAGAACGGCGGATCCGGCAGCGACTTCGGCGCGAGCGATGGCCACTCCTTCCCAAACACACCGTCGGACAGCTTCAGCGTGTGGAGTACCTACCAGCCCTTCCCCAACCTCACGCTGGGCGGCGGCGCCTACTACGTGTCCAAGGTATGGGGCAGCCAGGCCCGCAACAACTGGGTGCCCTCCTACTGGCGTTTCGACGCCATGGCCGCCTACCGGCTCAACAAAAACGTGACGCTGCAACTCAACGTGATGAATCTCGCCGACAAGGTCTATTACAACCAGGCCTACCCGGCGCACTACGCATCGATAGCGCCTGGGCGCGCCGCCATTTTCAACGTGAACCTGCGCTATTGAGCGCAAGCGGGTCCCGGCCGACAAGCGCCGCCGTGGGGGGG
>NZ_BAAILO010000425.1:62337-84281 GCF_054589115.1 Cupriavidus sp. 8B
ACATATCAAACACAAATGATAATCCCTCTCATTCGCAACATTATTCAAACAATCGGGGAAATTTGTGCAGACCGCTTTTGTCGTCCGGAAGAACAGAAAACATAACGTCATCCCACGCCTTTCCGGCGCTGTAGGCATGGCGGTCGCAGCCGCCCCGGTAGCTGCCCAATCTGCCGGCACGACCGTTGCCGCCGTGGAATTGCCCGCGGTCACAGTCAGCGGCGCCAACGAAAGTGGCTTCAAGGCTGACACGGCATCGTCGATCAAGACGCCAGGCGCCCTGCTCGATACGCCCAAGTCGATCACCATCATTCCGCAGGAAGTGATCCAGAGCACCGGTTCGACCAGCCTGAGCGATGTGCTGCGTACGGTTCCCGGTATCTCCTTCGGCGCCGGCGAAGGCGGCAACCCGGTGGGCGACCGGCCCTTTATCCGTGGCTACGATGCCCAGGCCAGCACCTTCCTGGATGGTTTCCGCGATATCGGCTCGCAGAGCCGTGAGTTGTTCAATGTCGAATCGGTCGAGGTCACCAAGGGCCCGGCCGGCGCCTACGACGGCCGCGGCTCGGCCGGCGGCAGCATCAACATCGTCAGCAAGGCGCCCAGGTTGACGAGCTTCGCCGAAGGCAACATCGGCGTCGGCAATGCGGACTACAAGCGTGCCACGGTCGACGGCAACTGGAAGTTCGCCGACCACGCGGCCTTCCGCCTGAACGCCATGTATCACGATGCCGGCGTCGCCGGGCGCGATACCACGCATCAAAATCGCTGGGGCTTCGCACCGTCCGTGGCTTTTGGCCTGGGTACCGACACGCGCCTGACGCTGTCCTACTACCACATGCAGTCGGACGATATCCCCGACACCGGCATCCCCTACAACAACCCCACCTTCAACCGCCGCACGGATGGCCGCCCGCGCGTGAGCTTGGCCGGCGACGGCTCGCCGGTGAACGTGCCGCGCAACACCTACTACGGCTTGTCCGACCGCGATTTCCGCAAGGACAAAGCGGATATGGGCACCATTCGCTTCGAGCACGATTTCAGCCCCGCGCTCAAGTTCCGCAACCAGACCCGCATTGCCAGGACCAGCCAGGACTACATCTGGACCCAGCCGGACGACAGCCAGGGCAACCTCTACTACGGCATGATCTGGCGCCGCGCCAACACGCGCGTGGCCACCGCCAATACCATTGCCAACCAGACCGACCTGTCGGGCGAGTTCACCACCGGCACGATCAAGCACAAGTACGCCTTCGGCGTGGAGTTCGCGCAAGAGAAGAGCGAGAACGACAGCTACAACGTGGATACGGGTGGCACCAATGGCAACCGCTGCCCGAGCGGCCCGGGCGCGGCCGGCGGCTACAACTGCACCACGCTGTACAACCCGAACCCCAACGACCCGTGGTCCGGCGCCATCAGCCGCGTGAACAACCCGACCAACTCGAAGACCAACACCAGCTCGGTCTACGCCTTCGACTCGATCGAGCTGAACAAGCAGTGGCTGCTCAATGCCGGCGTGCGTTTCGACCGCTACAGCACCGAGTTCCAGGCGGCCCGCGCGGCCAACGGCACCCGCGCCGAGTATTCGCGTGACGACAACCTGTTCAACTACCAGTTGGGCCTGGTTTACAAGCCGGTGGACAACGCCAGCTTCTACGTCTCCTACGGTACCTCATCGACGCCGGCCGGCTCTTTCCTGGCCCAGGGCAGCGACGGCAACCCGCTGGCGCCGGACCGCAATGGCCGCAATCCCGGCTCCAACCTTGCCCCCGAAAAGAACCGCGCCTTCGAAATCGGCACCAAGTGGGACGTGCTGCGCAAGCGCCTGGCGCTGACGGCGGCGATCTTCCGCGTGGAAACCACCAATGCGCGCATCACCATGCAGGACGGCACCGCCGCCATGGCCGGCGATAAACGCGTGGATGGCGTGGAACTGGGCTTCTCGGGCAACGTCACCGACAAGTGGGCCGTGTTCGGCGGCTATACCCACCTGAAGAGCGAACTGCGCAACAACGGCGGCTCCGGTGCGGCCTTCGGCGCCACCAACGGCCAGGCCTTCCCCAACACGCCGGCGGACAGCTTCAGCGTGTGGAGCACGTATCAGATCATCCCCAACCTCACGGTGGGCGGCGGTGCGTACTACGTGTCCAAGGTATGGGGCAGCGAAGCCAGCAACAAGTGGGTGCCCTCGTACTGGCGCTTCGACGCGATGGCCTCGTATCGCATCAACAAGAACGTCGCGCTGCAGCTCAATGTGTTCAACCTGGCCGACAAGGTCTACTACAACCAGGCTTACGCCAGCCACTACGCATCGATCGCTCCCGGACGCTCTGGCGTCCTGAGCCTCAACGTGCGTTATTGAGCGCGCAAGCGCTCGACAAACCCTGCGCTGCTGGCCGGTCTGGCAGACCGGCCAGCCCGCACACGGCACACCACCCTTGCGGCCCGGTGTGCCGTTTTTACTTTATCCGCCCTGTATGGACACTCTGGACACTTTGGACACTCTGGACTCGCTTCCCTTTCGCATCGCCTCTCCCGGAGAGCTCGACCAGCTCGGCCCCAACGGCCTGGCCGACAAGCTCCGCGAGCCGCCCCACCTGGCGCTGCCCTGGCTGGGCGGCGCAGCCGTGCAGGGCAACCTCGACGCGCAGATGATTCTCGGCCAGTGGTTTCTCGCTGGCCACGGCCTGGAACGCGACGAAGCCCGCGCCTTTGCATGGTTCAAGTACGCCGCGCACGCCGGCCATGCAGGTGCCTCGAACATGACCGGCCGCTGCTACGAAAACGCCTGGGGCACGCTGCAGGACGATCACGCGGCAGCGCAGTGGTACACCCTCGCGGCGCAACGCGGCTCCGACTGGGGCATGTACAACCTGGCAACCGCGCTGGTGCTGGGCCGCGGCATTACCGCCAGCCGCTCGCAAGCCCTGGACTGGTATCTGCGGGCCGCCGGCATGGGGCACGCCAAGTCGCTCAATATCGTAGGGGGCTTCTACGAGGACGGCTGGGAAGTGGAACGCGACGCGGCCGTGGCAATGGACTACTATCGCCGCGCGGCCGAAGGCGGCGATTTTCGCGGGCAGTTCAACTATGCCCGCGCGCTGGCGCTATGCGGCCAGGAACATGAGGCCATCCGGTGGGTACGGCAGGTGCCGCGCACCGCCAACGGGCCCTTCATCGAGAAGATGCTCGCCTTCTTGCGCGACGCGCCCGACGCGGCGCTCAACCAGTTGTATTGCCACGCGGATGACGCCGCGCAACTCAGCTCACGCGAAACCCAACCTTCAACGTGACCTGGAAGTGCGCGACCTTGCCGTCCGCGATGTGCCCGCGTGTCTCAACCACTTCGAACCAGTCGATATGCTTGATGGTCTCGCTCGCCTTCTCGATGGCGCTACGGATCGCCGAGTCGCAGCCGTCCGGCGACGAACCCACGATCTCGACCAGTTTGTAGGTGTGGTTTGACATGTCCGCCCTCCTTGGCGCGTTGGCCGCTGGCTATGATCCGCACCCGCCAGCTCGGTGCTCCGGATACGTTTCTCCATCATAGGCAGCGGGCGTGGCAAATCCCAAGTGCGGTTACTCGCCGAAAGGATTGCTGACGTGTTAAGGACCGCCCCTGCGCCGGCGTTTCATGCCGAAGGCTGGGCCGCGCGCCGGCGCGCCGGCTGGTCAGATACCGCTCGGCGCCGCCCCGCGATGTCCTCGGCCAGCCATTCGACGAAGGCACGCACCGCCGGCGGCAGGTGGCGCCCTGCCATGGTTTGTACCTGCAGCGCGCGCTGCTGCATGGCGCGGCTGGCAATCGGCACCAGCACGCGCCGCTCCGCGCGCAGGTTGTTGCGCACCGCCAGGGATCCCGTCAGGTACACCGCATCCGCATAGGCCTGGTAGCCCACCAGCGCGCTCAGGGAATTGCTGCTAAGCAATATGCGCGGGCGCAGCCCTTCCACGCCGCAGGCCAGGTCGAACAATTGCCGGATGGTGTTGGTCTCGCTGGGCAGCGCGAGCGGATATGCCACCACCTCCCTCAGGCTGGCTCGCTTGAGCGCGGCCAGCGGATGCTTGCGCGCCACATAGGCATAGACCGGCGCGACCTCCGAATAGGCGACCTCGATGCCTTCCTGCGCGGCGATGGCGAACGTCAGCGCCAGGTCCACCGCCCCCTCTCGCACCATGCGGGTGGCGAGCGCGGGCGCGCAAACCTCAAGCGAAAAGCTCACGCCGGGAAAGCGGCGCTGGAACAGCGCCATGGCGTAAGGCATGTAGTCCCGCGCGAAGCCGTCGGTGCAGGCCAGCCTGACCTTGCTGTGCGCCACGCTAAGCAGGCCCTGGAGATCGGCCTGCAAGGTCTGCGCGTCGAGGAAGGCGCGGCGTCCGTATTGCTGCACCACCTGTCCAGCCTCGGTCAGGCGCATGCCGCGCGGCTCGCGCTCGAAGAGCGTGGTGCCGAGCTCCGCTTCGAGCCGGGCGACCTGCCGGCTGATGGCCGATACAGCCACATGCAACGAGGCAGAGGCCGCGCTGAGCGAGCCACGCTCCGCCACTTCGAGGAAATAGGCCAGCGGTACCGCGTGGATCGATGTGAGCTTCATGGTTGTGCTTCTATGCTTCTGGCTTGCGTGCCGGTGGCGGGATAGGCGAGCAGCACGCGCAAATGCCGCGCCGGCCTTTGCGCAATGATAAGCCTGACCTTCAATTGCCTTGCTGATTTTAGAAAGCAGCTTTCTACCCGGGCCGAGCGCCAATGGTGCCGAAATGCCATGCAGCGCGGCCCGCGCGGCAAGTTCTCGCGCAAACGGCACCGTGGCGGTGCGGGTAGTGCGCCGTGCCACGCCACGAGCGGGCGTGAACGGGCGTAGAGAGACCGCAAATGCTGTTGGCATTGCGACACGCCCTTTGCCGGAACCGGCCCGGCAGCCTCTATCGTTACGCCATGCCCCGGCCGCACGGCGCGAGCAAGCCAGCATGCAAGCGGCAGGGGCGCCGACAGAAAGCAAAGCGAAGCAAGGAGACCGATCTCATGGAAGACATCTGCTACCTGGGCGCCGTGGACATGGCCCGCGCCATCCGCAGCCGGGAGTTGGGCGTGCGCGAAGTCGTGGACGCGCATATCGCGCGCATCGAGCGCGTCAACCCGGCCGTCAACGCCATCGTCACCACCACGTTCGACCAGGCGCTGGCCGCGGCCGATGCGGCCGACACGGCGATGGCGCGCGGCGCCGTGCCCGGGCCGCTGTTTGGCCTGCCGGTGGCGCACAAGGACTCCTTCCTGAGCGCGGGCGTGCGCACTACCTTCGGGTCCGCCGTGTACCGGGATTTCGTGCCGGCGCAAGACAGCGCGGTGGTGGCGCGCCAGCGGGCGGCGGGCGCCATCATGCTGGGCAAGACCAACCTGCCGGAATTCGGTGCCGGCTCGCACACCTTCAACGCCGTGTTCGGCGCCACGCGCAACCCTTACCGCCAGGACGTCTCGGCCGGCGGCAGCAGCGGCGGCAGCGCGGCGGCGCTGGCCGCGGGCATGGTCGCGCTGGCCGATGGCTCGGACATGGGCGGCTCGCTGCGCAACCCGGCCAGCTTCTGCAACGTGGTGGGCTTGCGCCCGTCGATCGGCAGGGTGCCGATGACGCCGGCCAACCATGCGTTCAACACGCTCACCGTGGGCGGGCCGATGGGCCGCTCGGTAGCGGACGTGGCGCTGATGTTCAGCGTGCTGGCCGGCGACCATGCGGGCGACCCGCTGGCGATCGCCAGCGACGCCAGTGATTTCGCCACCCTGCCCCGGCTGGATGGCAAGGGCCTGCGAGTGGCGCTCAGCCCGACGCTCGGCGGGCTGCCGTTCGAGCCGGCGGTGAGCCGCATGTTGCAGGAGGGTATTCGCCAGTGCCAGGCACTGGGCTGCACGGTGGACGAGGCGGAGCCGGATTTCAGCGGGGCCGACCACGCTTTCGAGGTGCTGCGCGCGCTGGCTTTTGCCACCAACTATGGCGCGGCGCGCGCCGAGCATGGCGAACTGATGAAGGAGACGGTGCGCTGGAACATCGACCTGGGGCTTGCCCAGGACGGCGCCGCGATTGCCGAGGCCGCGCGGGCCCACAGCCGCATGTTCGCGCGCATGCAGGCGCTGCTGGAGCGCTACGATTTCCTGATCGCACCGGTGTCGCAGGTGACGCCGTTTGCCGTTGAAACCGAGTATCCGCAGCACATCGAAGGCGTGTCCATGCCGAGCTACATCGGCTGGATGCGCTCCTGCTACCGCATCACCATCACGGGCCATCCGGCCATCTCGGTGCCGTGCGGCTTTACCGCAGACGGCTTGCCGGTGGGCTTGCAGATCGTCGGCAAGTATCGCGGCGAGCGCGCGCTGCTGGCGTTCGCGCAACTGTTCGAGCAGGCCAATCCGGCCGGTCGCATCCGCCCGGCGTTGTAAGCCGCCGCGGCGGGCGCCGGCCAGGATCGGCGCACCGACCACATTGATCGCAACACAAGGGGAAACACAGATGTTTGCAACGCACATGACAAGATGGACACTGGACAAGACCAGCGGCGTGGCCCGATGCATCCTTGGCGGTGTAGCCGCTTGCGCGGCCCTCATGCCCGCCGGGCCGGCGCTGGCCCAGACGTACCCTGACAAGCCGATCAAGCTGGTGGTGCCGTTCCCCCCGGGCGGCTCCACGGATGTGCTCGCCCGCCTGGTGGCGCGCAAGCTGGGCGAGGTACTGCGGCAATCCGTGGTGGTGGAGAACAAGGCCGGCGCCGGCACCATCGTCGGCGCCGACTATGTGGCGAAATCCACGCCTGACGGCTACACCCTACTGCTCAGCGCAGCCACGACGTTCACGGTGAATCCGGTCACCTATTCGCGCCTGCCCTACGATTCGCTCAAGAGCTTCGAGCCGCTCGGCATGGTTGGCTCCACCGCGCTGGTGCTGCTGGCCAATCCGGCAGTCAAGGCGGATACGCTCAAGCAACTGGTGGCCGAGGCCAAGGCCAAGCCCGGTGGCATGTCCTACGGCTCCTATGGCGCGGGCACCACCGCGCACTTCGCAGGCGAGATGCTCAACGCGGCCACCGGCATGGGCTTGCTGCACGTGCCTTACAAAGGCAGCGCGCCCGCCATGGCCGACCTGATCGGCAACCAGATCCCGCTGTCCGTCGATACCGTGGTGGCAGCCGCGCCGCAACTCAAGGGCGGCAAGGTCAAGGCCATCGCCGTCACCAGCGCCACGCGCTCGATGCTGTTGCCCCAGGTGCCCACGGCGATCGAAAGCGGCTATCCCGGCGTGTCGCTCAGCACCTGGTTTGCCATCGTCGCGCCCAAGGGCATTCCCTCGCCGGCACGCCAGACGCTGGAAACCGCCATTGCCAGCATGATGAAGGATCCTGCGCTGCAACAAAGCATGACCGCCAACGGCTTCGAGCCGGAGTACGGCAGCGCCGGCGAATACCGTGCGCGCGTCACCAGCGAGATCGCGCGCCTGCGCAAGATCGCGCAAGCCGCGAATATTCACGCGGACTAAGCGATCTCAGCCTCGCATGGCCCCATGCGAGGCCGCACGCTCGCGAAAGAACGCTTCGAAGAATTCCACGCACACCCGGATCTTGGCCGAGCTGGTCAGGCGCGAGGGGTACACCGCCCAGATATTCGCCTCCTGGCTGCATTCGGGCAGGATCTGCTCCAGCTCGCCCGCGGCCAGCATCGGCCCCACGTCCCACAGTGAGCGCAGCACGATGCCACGGCCGTCGACCGCCCAGCGCACTACGATCTCGCCGTTGTTGGACGACAGCGGCCCCGTGACCTTGACGGTCTGCTCCGCGTTGCCGTTACGCAGCTTCCAGACGCCGAAGGGATGGTCGCGCTCCTTGATGACCAGGCAGTCATGGCTGGCCAGGTCGGCCAGCGTGCGCGGCCGGCCGCGGCGCGCCAGGTAGGCGGGAGACGCGCACAGGATGCGGTGGTTGTCGCCAAGCCGGCGCGCGATATGGTGCGGCGCGATCTCATCGCCCACGCGGATGTCGAGATCGAAACCTTCGGTCGCCACATCCACCAGCCGGTCGAACACCTCGAAGCGAACCTGGAGCGCCGGGTACAGCGTAGACAGCTCGGAGATGGCCGGGGCCACGACGCGGCGCCCGAAGCCAAAGCTGGAGCAAACCCGCAGCAGGCCACGCGGGTTGCGGCGCGTGCTTGAGACTTCTTCGTAGAGATGATCGATGTCGTCCAGGATGCGCTGCGCCAGCGCATAGACGCGCTCGCCATCCTCGCTCACCACCACGCGCCGGGTGGTGCGGTGGAAGAGCTTTACCGCAAGCGCCGTTTCCAGCATCTGGATGCGCTTGCTGATATAGGCCGGCGACACGCCAAGCGCCTCCGCGGCGGCGGAGAAGCTCGATTTGCGCGCTACCTCGATAAAGACGCGCAGGTCTTCATTGAGCAGGTCATTCTTCACGAAGTATGTTTTATCTATTCACGGATTGGCCGATTATATTCCACCTGGAGTTCCGTACCATGGGCCATCCCAATCCCGACCACGAGCATCCGCCATGACAACGACCTCTCCCGCGCCCTTCCGCATTGCCGTCATCCCCGGCGACGGCATCGGCAATGAAGTCATGCCCGAAGGCCTGCGCGTGCTGGAAGCCGCCGCCGAGCGCTTCTCGCTGGCGCTCGAATTCGTCCGCTTCGACTGGGCGCACTGCGACTACTACCTGCAGACCGGCGCGATGATGCCGGCGGACTGGCGTGAACAGCTGGAAGGCTTCGATGCGCTGTATTTCGGCGCGGTCGGCTGGCCCGCCAAGGTGCCGGACCACGTCTCGCTGTGGGGTTCGCTGCTGAAGTTCCGCCGCGAGTTCGACCAGTACGTGAACCTGCGCCCGGTGCGGCTGTTCGAGGGCGTGCCTTGCCCGCTGGCCAACCGCAAGCCGGGCGACATCGACTTCTTCGTGGTGCGCGAGAACACCGAGGGGGAATACACCTCGCTGGGCGGCCGCATGTTCGAGGGCACGGAGCGCGAGGTGGTGCTGCAGGAATCCGTGTTCAGCCGCGTGGGCACCGACCGCGTGCTGCGCTACGCCTTCGTGCTGGCGCAATCGCGCCCGCGCCGCCATCTCACGGTGGCGACCAAGTCCAACGGCATTGCGGTCAGCATGCCGTACTGGGACGAGCGCACCGACGCCATGGCGCAGCACTACCCGGATGTGACGGTTGACCGACAGCACATCGACATCCTGACGGCGCGCTTCGTGCTGCAGCCCAACCGCTTCGACGTGGTGGTGGCCTCCAACCTGTTCGGCGATATCCTCTCCGACCTGGGCCCGGCTTGCGCCGGCACGATCGGGCTGGCGCCGTCGGCCAACCTCAACCCGGACCGCAAGTTTCCGTCGCTGTTCGAGCCGGTCCACGGCTCGGCGCCCGACATCTACGGCAAGGCCATCGCCAACCCGATCGCCATGATCTGGTCGGGCGCGCTGATGCTGGACTTCCTCGGCGGCGCCGAAGGCATGGCGGCGGCCGATAGCGCGCGCTACCGAGAGGCGCACGACGCCATCGTGCACGCCATCGAGGCGGTGCTGGCACAGGGACCGCGCACGCCGGACCTGGGCGGCGAAGCACGCACCGGGGACGTAGGCGAGGCGATCGCGGCGCTGGTCCGCAAGGCGAGTGCGCAGGCCCTCGCCGCCTGAGGCTCTCAAGCCGCGCCACGCGCTGCAGGGCGCGGCATTACCCTTGCGGAGTGCGCTGCGGCCTGCGGCCGGAGGCAGCACACCGCGCAGATGCCTTACTTTGCTTTTCCGGTCGCCTGGACGGCCACGATCACGTGCGTCGGCAGCCTGGTCTCTTCGTCGCGGCATAGCGCCGCCCGGATGCTGACCGGCAACTGGCGCCCATCCTTGCGCACAAGGCGGGCTTCGAACGCGCACCGATCCTCGGTTCCGCTGAGCAGGCCCTGCAGCGCTTCGCCGTCGCCCGCCAACAGATCCGGCAGCGTGAGCGCCGCCAACGCCGCTTCCGAATAGCCGAGCATGCCGGTCAGCGCCGCGTTGACCGACTCCCATTGCCAGCCGATCCCGATCAGCGCCATGCCCTCGGACGCGAGTTCGAAGACCGCGCGAAAGCGCGCCTGCTGATCGCGCAGCGACTGCTCCACCGCCTTGCGGGCGGTACTGTCCATGCTGATGCCGACCATCTTCACCAGCCGGCCTTCGACATCGCGGATGGGCGTCGCGCGCGAGGAGATCCAGCGGATGCCGCCATCCGGCGGCAGGATGCGGAAATCGAACTCATGCGGCTCGCCGGTGCGCAGCGAATCCTCGTAGATCCGTTCCATCATCGGGATGTCTTCGGGGTGCGCGCGCTTCCAGAAATCGGCATTGCTGGCGATCGGCCAGCCGTACACGCTTTCCACATTCGGCGAATAGGTGACGGCATCGGTGATGAGATTCCACTCCCACGTCACGATGCGCGCGGCCTCCTGCGCGAGTTTCATCCGCGCTTCACTGTCCATGATCTCTGCGGTGTACTTGCGCCGCACATCGGTCATCGGCAACGAAACAGCGCTGGAGGACTCGGCCTCGCGCTGGGCCTCCTCGCCGTAGCGCAGCCAGATCCAGTTGACGTTGAGGAACGCGGCCAGCTTGCGCAGGTTGTCATAGTCGATCTCGCCGCCGCGCGTCCATTTGTGGATGGCCGGACGCGACAGGCCCAGCGCGGTGGCAACGGCCTGGAGCGTGAGCTTCTTATGCTCGAGCAATTCCTTCAGGCGGAAAGCAAAGCTGTCTTCTTTCATGGTGTCGGCCTGATGAACCCGGTCACCCAAGGTCAGGCCCGTAGCGAATCCTAAGAGTCCGAAAGGATACACCGCCGGCATGCCGGCCCCGTCAGTGCGCACCGCTAACCCGTAACACCCAGCGAAGTGCGCCGCTCGCCACGCCTGCCGCGACATTTCGGGGGCAGCCTCCACATAGGGCGAAATCCCGCTTGTGCAAGCCGAATTTCTTCCTTAGACTAGGCCTCGTTAACTGTTGGTTATTGTAAACCATTGGTTAATTTCATAAAGGAGTTCAGAGAAAACTTCACCCCCGCAACTGTCAACCATTCCATGCGCGCAGACGCAATGGAGGAGGAGACCAAATTGAGTACTACCAAAAGCAGCAGGGACTTGTTCCTGACAGGCTGCACCGTGGCTGCAGTCGTAGCCACCGTGGTCGCCATGACGATGTGGCCCGACCAGGCCGCGGCCACCGCGTCGCAGCTGTTCAACTGGGCCACGCGCTCGTTCGGATCCCTTGTTCAGATTTTCGTCTTCGGCTGCGTCCTCGCCTGCATGGCGCTGGCGTTCAGCAAGTACGGCAACGTGCGGCTGGGCGAAGGCAAGCCGGAATACTCCACGCTATCGTGGGTCTTCATGTTCATCTGCGCCGGAATGGGGTCGTCGACCATGTACTGGGGCGTGATGGAATGGGTGTACTACTATCAGTCGCCGGGCCTGAATATCGCGACAGGCACGCGCCAGGCGCTTGAGTACAGCGTCAGCTATTCGTTCTTCCACTGGGGCCTGAGCGCGTGGGCGGTCTATGCCTTGCCTTCGCTCGCCATGGCGTATCACTTTCATGTCCGCAAGAACAAAGGCCTGAACCTGGCATCGATGGTCGAGGCCGTGACCGGCTTCAAGGCCGGCGGTCCGGTCGGCCGGGCGGTAGACCTGATCTTCCTGCTGACGATGTTCGGCGCGCTCACGGTGTCGATCGCGCTGACGGCCTCCACCTTCACGCGCGGCCTGTCGGGCCTGACGGGTGTGCCCGATACCTTCATGACGCAGTTGATCGTGATCATCGGCGTCTCGGTCATCTTCTCGCTAAGCTCCTACGTGGGCATCGATGGCGGCATGCAGCGCCTGAGCCATATGGTGTGCTGGGGCGCGCTGTTGCTGGCCGCCGTGGTGCTCGTGGTGGGCCCGACGCTGTTTACTGCGAACAACGTGGTCAACGGCCTCGGCCTCATGCTGCAGAACTACATCCACATGAGCCTGTTCACCGACCCCACGGGCGACGGCGCCTTCAGCCGCGGCTGGACGGTGTTCTACTGGCTGTGGTGGGTGTCGTATTCGCCGGGCGTGGCAATGTTCGTTGCCCGTGTGTCGAAGGGCCGCAAGATCAAGGAAGTGATCTACGCCCTGTTGCTCGGCGGCAGCGTCGGTTGCTGGTTCTTCTTCGGGGCGCTGCAAAGCTACAGCATGCACCAGTTCATCAGCGGCGCGATCGACGTGCCCCGCATCCTGAAGGAGCATGGCGGCGAATCCGCGGTGGAAATGCTGTTGACGGCCCTGCCCGCCGGCAGGCTGTTCCTGGCAGCCTACCTGTTCATCATGATCATTTTCCTGGCGGCGCACGTGGATGCCGTGGCCTATGCCGTGGCCGCCACCACCACGCGCAATCTGCGCGAGGGCGAAGACCCCGCGCCGGGCAGCCGCGTGTTCTGGTGCGTGCTGCTAACGCTGGTACCGTTGGCCATGCTGTTTACCAAGGCATCGCTCGAGACCATGAAGACCGCCGTGGTGCTGACCGCGATCCCCTTCCTGGTGATCCTCGCCATCAAGCTATTCGGCCTGTTCCGCTGGCTGCTGCAAGACTACGGCAACGTGCCCGCGCATGACATCGAAGCCGGGTTCGTCCCCATCCGGAATGCCGGCGCCCGGGCGTGCGACGGCCGGCCTCCCGAAGCCTTGCCGCGCGACCAGTCCGCTACCGCGACGCTTTGAAACGCCGGCCCGGCAACGGGCTTTCTTTTTGCACAATTTGTTAAACACTGATTAACGGTTAACCATCATAGATCATGAAGAATATTGCTCCGCTCGCACCTGAGTTCTGCGCCGACCCCGAAAACGCATGGACCCTGCCCAAGTCGTACTACACCAACGAGGCGGTCTTCGACTTCGAGAAGGAAAAGGTCTTTGCCAACAGCTGGATCTGTGTCGCCCACCGCAGTGAACTGGCCCAGCCCAACGACTACATCACGCGCCAGGTCATCGGCGAGAACATCGTCGTGCTGCGCGACCGCGACAACGTGCTGCGCGCTTTCTACAACGTGTGCCCGCATCGCGGCCACGAGCTGCTCTCGGGCAGCGGCCGCGCCAAGAACGTGATCACCTGCCCGTATCACGCCTGGACCTTCAAGCTCAACGGCGACCTGGCCCACGCACGCAATTGCGAGAACGTCGCCAACTTCGACAAGGACAAGTCCAGCCTGGTGCCAGTCAAGGTCGAGGAGTACGCCGGTTTCGTCTTTATCAACCTCAACCCGGACGCCGGCACGGTGGAGGAGCAACTGCCGGGCTTGCAGGCTCGCATGCGTGAAGCCTGCCCCGTGATCGACGACCTGCACCTGGGCGCGCGCTTCGTGACCGAGACGCCGGCCAACTGGAAGAGCATCGTCGACAACTACATGGAGTGCTATCACTGCGGCCCCGCGCACCCCAGTTTCGCGGACTCGGTGCAGGTCGACAAGTACTGGCACACGCTGCACGAGAACTGGTCGCTGCAGTTCGGGCATGCCAAATCGTCCGAGAAATCGTTCAAGCTCGACGAGTCGGTCAAGGACCCGAGCTTCGCCGGCTTCTGGGCGTGGCCTTGCACGATGTTCAATGTGCCGCCCGGCGCCAACTTCATGACGGTGATCTACGAGTTCCCGGCCAGCGCCGAAGTCACCCTGCAGCACTACGAGATCTATTTCCTCAACAAGGAACTGACCGAAGAGCAACAGAAGCTGGTCGAGTGGTATCGCGATGTGTTCCGGCCCGAAGACCTGCGCCTGGTTGAGAGCGTGCAGCGCGGCCTGAAATCGCGCGGCTATCGCGGCCAGGGTCGCATCATGGTCGACCAGCAGCGCAGCGGTATCAGCGAACACGGCATCGTGCATTTCCATCAAAAGATGGCCAAGCAATACCAGCCCGCCTAAGCCAAAGGAGCCAGCATGAAACTCAACGACGACACGCTGTTCCGGCAACAGGCCTTCATCAATGGCCGCTGGTGCGATGCCGCGTCCGGCGACACGGTGGCGGTACTCGATCCGGCCCAGGGCGAACAGGTCGGCACCGTGCCGCAAATGGGCGAGGCGGAAACCGTCGCCGCCATCGAGGCAGCCAACGCCGCGTTGCCCGCCTGGAAGCAACGCACCGCCAAGGAGCGCGCCGGCTTGCTGCGCAAGTGGTTCGAGCTGATCCTGCAGCACGAGCACGACATTGCCGCACTGATGACGCGCGAGCAAGGCAAGCCCCTGCAGGAAGCACTGGGCGAGGTCCGCTATGCCGCCTCGTTCATTGAGTGGTTTGCCGAAGAAGCCAAGCGCCTCTATGGCGACGTCATCCCCTCGCCTGCGGCCGACAAGCGGCTGGTGGTGGTGCAGGAGCCGATCGGTGTCTGCGCGGCCATCACGCCGTGGAATTTCCCGGCCGCGATGATTACCCGCAAGGCCGCGCCGGCCCTCGCCGCCGGCTGCACCATGGTGGTCAAACCCGCGAACGAGACGCCGTTCACCGCGCTAGCGCTGGCCGAGCTGGCCTTGCGGGCCGGCATTCCCCCGGGCGTGATCAACGTTGTCACCGGTGACGCGGTCGCCATCGGTCGGCAACTGACCAGCCATCCGCTGGTGCGCAAGCTGTCGTTTACCGGCTCGACGCCCGTGGGCCGCCTCCTGATGGCGCAATGCGCCGGCACCATCAAGAAGGTCTCGCTGGAGCTTGGCGGCAACGCGCCCTTCATCGTCTTTGACGACGCCGATGTCGAAGCCGCTGTCGAAGGCGCCTTGCAGGCGAAGTACCGCAATGCCGGGCAGACCTGCGTGTGCGTGAACCGGCTGTACGTGCACGACGCGGTGTACGACCGCTTCGTCGAGCTGTTCGCTGGCAAGGTGGCCGCGCTGCGCGTCGGCAATGGCTTCACCGCGGGCAGCGAGATCGGTCCGTTGATCACCCACAAGGCCGTGGCCAAGGTCAGCGAACTGGTCGACGATGCCATCGGCAAAGGCGCGCAGCTGCGTATCGGCGGCCGGCCCCATGCCGCCGGCAAGCAGTTCTTCGAACCCACGGTGCTGACCGAAGTGATGCCCGGCATGCGCGTGCTCGACGAAGAGATCTTCGGGCCGGTTTCGCCGATCGTGCGCTTCTCCTCCGAACAGGATGTGGTGCACATGGCGAATGACACCATCTATGGCCTGGCCGCCTATTTCTACAGCCGCGATATCGGCCGCGTCTGGCGTGTCGCCGAACAGCTCGAGTACGGCATGGTCGGCATCAACACCGGGATGATCTCCAACGAAGTCTCGCCGTTCGGCGGCGTGAAGCAGTCGGGCCTGGGCCGCGAAGGCTCGCGCTACGGCATCGACGACTACCTGGAAAAGAAATACCTGTGCATGGCGCTGTAAGCCCCGTACGGGAAAGATACCGAGCATAAGGAAAGAAGGAAGCAGCATGGGCAACCCCTACCAGTCGATGCGCGTCACCGTCACCCGCATCGAAGACGTCACGCCCCAGATCAAGCGCTTCACGATGGCGCTTCCGGAAGGCGGCCCCATGCCGGGCTTCACCGGCGGCGGCCATGTCATCGTGCAGATGGAAGACGGCGGCCAGCGCTACAGCAACGCGTATTCGCTGATGAACTCACCCGAGGACCGCAGTTGCTACCAGATCGGAGTGCGGCGCGAGGAACGGTCCAAAGGCGGCTCCGCCTTCATGCACGACAAGGTGCGCGCTGGCGACACGCTGACCATCACCACGCCGAACAATATGTTCGCCTTGCGCGAGGCAGCGCGGCACCACGTCCTGATTGCCGGCGGCATCGGCATTACGCCTTTCATGTCGCAACTGCACGACCTGCGCCGGCGTGGCGCGCGCTACGAGCTGCACTACGCCTTTCGCAGCCCGGAGCATGGGGCCTTTCGCGACGAGCTTGCCAGCGCGCCGGATAGCGACCGGTTCCGCTTCTATGTCGACAGCCTGGGCCAGAAGCTTGACCTGGCCGCGCTGCTGGGCAACCTGCAGGACGACGCGCATGTCTATGTGTGCGGCCCGCAGCCGCTGATAGGCGCCGTGCAGGACGCAGCGGCGGCACATGGCGTTTCAAAGGACCGTGTGCACTGGGAGCAGTTCGCCGCGGCGCCGCAAAACGGCGACGCCTTCTCGGTGGTGCTGGCGAAATCCGGCAAGACCGTGGAGGTAGCCAGTGGCGAAACCATCCTCAAGGCCATCGAACGCGAAACCGCGGCAAGTGTCGAGTGCCTGTGCCGGGAAGGGGTGTGCGGAACCTGCGAGACCCGCATTCTGGAAGGCGAGGCAAAGCACTGCGACCAGTACCTGAGCGACGACGAGAAGGCCGCCCAGAAGACCATGATGATCTGCGTGTCCCGGGCCAAGGGGCCGCGGATCGTCCTCGACCTGTAGTTACCACAACCAGTACCCGCCAAGCCGGGGATGACACCCGGCTACCAGGCAAATCGACAGAATCGACGGACCGGAGGAGACATCGATGCACAAGACAGCCTTGCGCTGGCTGCTTGCGGGAGCCCTGTTGCCCGCCGCCGGCAGTATCCACGCGCAATCCAGCGTCAACCTGTACGGCGTGATCAGCACCGCCGTGCGCTACACGAGCAATATCGACGGCTTGCACCGCGACCAGGCAGAACTGGTATCGAGCGGCATCGGCGGCAGCCGCTGGGGCCTGAAGGGCGAGGAAGACCTGGGCGGGGGCAACAAGGCGGTGTTCCTGCTGGAAAACGGCTTTGGCACCGACAACGGGATGACCGCTTACAACGCGCTGTTCGGCCGGCAGGCCTACGTCGGCCTCGCCACCGCATGGGGCAGCCTGACCTTCGGCCGCCAGTACAACGCCTTGAACAACGTGGGCTGGAGCTTCAACCCGCTGGACCAGAGCTGGGGCAATTTCTGGTCCGACCCCTTGTACCTGGGCGGCGATATCTTCTTCCAGGACTACCGCATCAACAACAGCGCGGTCTACAAGGGCACCCTGGGGCCGGTGACGGTGCAACTGGACTACGGTTTTGGCGAGCAGGCCGGCAGCACGAGCAAAGGCCAGACCCTCGGAGGCGGCATCATGTACCAGGGGGGGCCGCTCGCGCTCGGCGTGTCCTACGACCAGCGGCGCACGGCCAACGGCGCCAACACCATCCGCAACTGGTCGGCGGGTGGCTCGTACGCCGTTGGCAAGTCCACCCTCTACCTGGGGCATATGGGTCGCCGCGAGGATGCTGGCGCCGCGCGCTTCGGCATCTACTTTGCCGGACTCGGATACCAGGCCACGCAGGCCTTGCACCTGTCGGCTGCGTACTATCGCTACCAGCAAAGCGGCGGCGTCACCACGCAGTTCCAGGCCACTCCCCGGTGGCTCGGGGCCGGCTCGGCGCACGCCATTGCGGCGGTGGCGGATTACGCGCTCTCCAAGCGAACCAGCCTGTTCCTGGAAGTCGATGCGATGAAGGCGCGCGGCGGCGCGGTGGGGCGCGAGACGGAATATTGGGGAGGCAGCCCCGTGACAGCGGCCGGCGGCACGACGCGGGTCGGCGTCATGCTTGGCATGCGGCAGATCTTCTGAGGATGCGATGCCAGCCAGGCCCTCGCGCTCGGCTGGCCCGGCGCGGCGCAGGGGGGCGGTGTTCACGCTGGCAAGGATCATGCCATCGCCCTCGCGCCACCTGGCTGCCGTTGAGGATTCGTTGCGATGTGTTGCCGAACGCGTTAAACGCATGCATGCACCGAGAAAGTGTTTGTCCTTTCCGGCGCATACGTTCTACCTTACGAGTGTGCGCCCTGCCTTTCCGGAGACCGCAATGGCAATCCGTTCCACCGCATCACACAGCACCGCGCAGTTGCGACGGCTAGTCGGCCAGTTGCAGGCCGAGGTCGACTCGCTTGATCACCTGGCGATCTTCGACGCCGAGACCCAGACCGCGCTGGGCCAGGCCCGCGACCGCCTCACCCAAGGCATCGAGGCGATCGAAGATGCCATCCAGAGCCTGCGCACCCTGCAGCAGGTGCGCCCCTCGGCCATGCGCAGCCGCAAGACGCCGCGCGCTGCCTGATCCACAGGGACGCGGCCTCATTGTCCGAATCGCTCAGAATTCCTGCACGGTCGGGCGCAGCACAATCTCGTTGATATCCACGTCGGCCGGCTGCTCGATCGCATAGGCGATGGCGCGGGCCACCGAATCGGCCGGGATGGCTTGCTGGTAGAACTCGCCCACCACCTTGGCGCTTTGCGCGTGGGAGCTGCCCAGCTTGAGCTCCGAATCGACGGCGCCCGGCGAAATCACCGTGGTGCGGATCGCCCCCCCGGTTTCATGGCGCAGGCCTTCGGAAATGGCGCGCACAGCGAACTTGGTACCGCTGTACACCGTGCCGCCCGGGCTGAACACCTTCACGCCCGCGACCGAGGCAATATTGATGAAGTGCCCCGCGCCCTGCTTCTGGAACACCGGCAGCGCGGCGGCAATGCCATACAGCACGCCCTTGACGTTGATGTCGATCATGCGCTCCCATTCCTCGACCTTGGCCTCGCTCATGGGGGCAATGGCCATGAGGCCCGCGTTGTTGATCATGACGTCGATGCGGCCGAAGCTGGCTATGGCCTTTTGCACCAAGGCCTCGACATCGGCGCGCCGGCTCACGTCGGCGACCACCACTTCCACCTTGCCGCCCTTGGCGCGGATCTCGGCGGCCAGGGTTTCCAGGCGGTCGCCGCGACGCGCGGCGAGCACCAGCGAGGCGCCCGCCGCGCCCAGGTGACGTGCGGTGGCTTCGCCCAGCCCGCTGCTTGCGCCGGTGATGACTACAACCTTGCCTGCGATGTTCGTGCTCATTGTTCACTCCGGAAAACTGCAGGCCCGTTGCCTGCCGACCGAAGTGATTATGTTGGCGCCAGCGATCAATAAAAATGGAAACGTTCTGATTTCAGTATTCCATTTTTTGGAATTTACCAGATGGCAGCTCACGGCTCACAGCCAACTGTGCCCGGCGGCCGTATCCCGCGGCGCCACGCATTCAAGCCCGCGGGTGACGGGAAGCGCGCTCAGCGCGCCGGTACTGTGTCCTTGTCGCCGAAGTAAGCCACCAGCGCATCGAACACCAGCCGGATACGCATTGGCACCGGGCTACGGCGCGAGCGATAGATGTACAGGCCCCACGGCGCGGGCGCGAAGCGCTCCAGCACGCTGACCAGGCGGCCCGTGCGCAGATGGGGCTGCGCGAGATAGTCGGGCAACTGCCCGTAGGCGAGCCCGCAGAGGATCGCCTCCATCTCGGTCTCCGGGTCATCGGTGAGAAAGGCTGGCGCGCGCGGGTTGAACTGCTCGCCCTGGGCGAAATACCACGGCCACGCACGGCCGCTGCTGCGGTCGATCAAGCCCGTGGTGGGCAGCGCGGCGAGTTGGGCCAGGTCGGCCGGCTTGCCCACGCGCGCCACCAGCTCCGGCGTGCCCACGACATGGAAGCCCACCCGCGTCGTCATGCGCGCCACCAGCCGCTGGTCGCGGAACATGCCCAGGCGCAGGCCGATGTCGATCTCGTCGTCGACCACATCGGCAACCTGGTCCGAGAGCCGGATGTCGAGCGTGATGCCCGGATGCGCCAGCGCTACCTCCCGCAGCGCCACCAGCAGATGCTGCCGCCCAAGCGTGCTCGGCGCGGTAATGCGCACGACGCCCTTGAGCTCCGTGTCCGAGCGGCTGGCCGGATGAGCGAACAAGCTGTCGACATCGACCAGCGCCGCGCGGGCGCGCTCGGCCAGTTGCTCGCCGGCGGCGGTGATGCGGATCTGGCGGGTGTTGCGGTGGAACAGCGGCTCGCCCACGGCTTCCTCGAGATCCTTGACTGCGCGCGTGACCGTTTGCGGCGACGTGCCCAGCCGCACCGCCGCGGCCTTGAACGAAGCCGACTCCGCTGCCGCGCAGAAGATCCTCAGCATTTCCAGCCGGTTGAGCATGGTGGTATGCGCCGTGGAGATGCAGGCGCGTGGTGATTATGCAGAGCGCGATTATAGAAGCAGCCGCGACACTCAATGAGAACTGTCGCATTGACGCGCTGGTCTATGTAGGTTGCGCGTCGTTTCGCATCGCGTTTCTATCTGGCAGAATGCCCGACGCCCGCGCGCGGCCTGCGCCGTCTGCGCCACGCGCGCGATCGGCTCTTCTCGTCTATTCCATCTGCAAGTTGTAAGGATTCATTTCTCGCATGAAGAAGTTTTTTTTCTCGGTGGCGCTGTGCCTGGCATCTGGCATGGCCAGCGCTTCCGGCGGCTTTTCCCAATGTCCTCAATTCTTCGCGCAAAGCGCGGCCCCCAAGGCACCGAGCTCGGCCGAGCTCAAGCTGCGCCCGCTCTGCTATGACGCCTTTGCGGTCATGCACTCCGGCCGCAGCAAGACCCCGCTGTACGTAGCCGAGCGCCTGTCGCGCGCGCAGCTGATCGACGCCAGGGACGAGGCGCGAACCAATCGCTTCTTCTCCGATGCGCGCCTGCCCCGCGCGGAGCGGGCGGAACTGGACGACTACAAGGGCAATGAGGGCCTGGACCGTGGCCACATGTCGCCTGCCGCCGACCAGCCGACCGCGCAAGCCATGTCGCAGTCGTTCACGCTTGCCAACGTCGTGCCGCAGTACAGCCAGAACAACCGCAAGGCGTGGGCTTCCATCGAAAAAGCCACGCGCAAGTACGCCATGCGCGCGGCCGGCGACATCTATGTCATCACGGGCCCGGTCTTCGATGGCAACGTCCGCACCATCGGCAATGGCAAGGTCTGGGTCCCCACGTATCTCTACAAGCTCGTCTACGACCCGTCGACCAACCGCGCCTGGGCGCACTGGATCGAGAACTCCGATGCCGCCCGGCCGGGCAAGCCGATCTCCTATGGCGAACTGGTGAAGCGCACCGGCATCGAGTTCCTGCCTGGCATCCAGCCGGCAAGTTGATCCGCCAGGCACGCCGGGCTGCGGCACGCCCGGCACGTCTGCCCGGACAGTGGCACACTTGTGGTCTGCCGGATCTTTGTCCTCCCTATCAAACTCAATGGAGCAAGCCACCATGCCGAACCACAGCAAAAGCCAATGGATCCGCGTTGAAACCGAAGGCGGCGCCTTCGACGCCTACCTGGCCCTGCCGCCCACGGGCAAAGCCGCCAATGCCCCGGGCATCGTGCTGGTGCAGGAAATCTTTGGCGTCAATGAGCATATTCGCGCGGTAGCGGACCAGTACGCCCTCGACGGCTACGTGGTGCTGGCGCCCGACGTGTTCTGGCGCCAGGCGCCGCGTGTGGAACTGGGCTATGCGGGCGCGGACATGGCGCGCGCCATGGAGTTGCGCCAGAAGGTGGATGTGGAGCTCGCGGTGAAAGACATCGCCGCCACCGCCAAGGTATTGCGCGGCCAGCTCGACGCGGGCGCGAAGATTGCGGCGGTGGGCTACTGCTTTGGTGGCCTGATGGCCTACCTGAGCGCCGCGCGCGGCCTGGTCGATGCGGCGGTTCCTTACTATGGCGGCGGCATCCAGAACAACCTGCAGGAAGCCGCCAATATCAAGGTGCCGGTCCAGTTCCACTACGGCGCGCTCGATGCCCATATCCCGGCGGATGCCGTCGAGAAGGTGCGCGCGGCCGTGGCCGGCAACCGCCAGGCGGAAATCCATGTCTATGCCCAGGCCGATCACGGCTTCAACTGCTGGGCGCGCGGCTCGTATCATCAGCCGTCCGCCGTGCTGGCCCACGGCCGTGCCCTGACCTTCCTGGCTGGCGTGCTGTCCGCCTGAGCCAGCTGCAGCCATCGGGCTGCACACTCGCGCCACGGCCCAACCGAGGCGCGGGGCCTCGCTGTTATCTTCCCCTTGCGCCGGGCGTCCTGCCCGGCGTCTCCCACCCTCCCCCCACGCCAGGGCGGCTTGCGCCGGCG
>NZ_BAAILO010000425.1:84356-101423 GCF_054589115.1 Cupriavidus sp. 8B
GCCGGCCCACTCGTATGCTGGCCCCTCGAACGCCAACGCCGCAGCCATGCCATCGTGCTTGCGCCAGGGATGCCATGACGCAACCCAGCCCTGCGGAAATCGGCTCTCAAGACTTGCTGGACCCTAAAACCATAACGGAGACCACCATGCAGTCAGAGCAGCAGCGCGTCCTGCGCAATACCATCCCCGATGCCCTCGCCCGCGCGGTACGGCGCAGCCCCGACAAGGTGGCGCTGCGCTTCGGCGAACGCAGCTGGACCTATCGCGAGCTCGAGGCCGCGGCGGCCAGCGTGGGCGCCGCGCTGCAGCGGTGGGGCCTGCGCCCCGGCGACCGCGTGGCGGCGTTCGGCAAGAATTCGGATGCCTACGTGCTGCTGTGGCTGGGCTGCCTGCGCGCCGGGCTGATCCATGTGCCGGTGAATTTCTCGATGACGCGCGGCGAGGTCGAGTACATCGTCGCCCAGTCCGGCGCCAGCGCGCTGTTCGCCGACCCGGCGCTGGCCGCGCACGTCGACGGGCTACCCTGCCTGCTGCTGGGCAGCCTCTACGGCGGCGGCGAGCGCGACGTGCTGACGGCGGCCAAGGGCCCTGCCGGGGAGATCCTCGCCACGCTCGACGATGCCATGCCAGCGCAGATCCTCTACACCTCCGGCACCACCTCCGCGCCCAAGGGGGCGGTGCTGACGCATCGGGCCTTGCTGGCCGAGTACATGAGCGCCATCGCCACGTGCGACATCAAGGCGGAGGATTACTCGCTGGCCGCGCTGCCGCTCTACCACTCCGCGCAGATGCATGTCTTCCTGATGCCGCTGCTGCTGATGGGCGGCAGCATCTTGCTGGCGCAAAGTCCCGAGCCTGGCTTCTGCCTGCGCAAGGTGCGCGAGGCCGGCATCACCAGCTTTTTTGCGCCGCCCACCGTATGGATTGCGCTGCTGCGCCACGCGGACTTTGATCCTCGCCAGCTGGTCTCGCTGACCAAGGCCTATTACGGCGCGTCGATCATGCCGCTGCCGGTGCTGCTGGAACTGCGCGAGCGCCTGCCCGCGCTGGGCTTTTTCAACTGCTACGGACAAAGCGAGATCGGCCCGCTGGCCACGGTGCTCGGCCCCGAGGCGCACCGCGAGCGGCCCGCCTCGGCCGGGCGGCCCGTGCTGAATGTGGAAACCCGCATCGTCGACGAGAAGATGCGGGACGCCAAACCCGGCGAGCTCGGAGAGATCGTGCACCGCTCGCCGCAGTTGCTCACCGAGTACTGGGACAAGCCCGAGCAGACCGCCGAGGCCTTCAGCGGCGGCTGGTTCCACTCGGGCGACCTGGGCTATATGGACGAGGACGGCTATCTCTATGTGGTCGACCGCATCAAGGACGTGATCAATTCCGGCGGCGTGCTGGTATCCAGCCGTGAGGTCGAGGAATGCCTGTACCAGCATGACGCCGTGGCGGAAGTCGCCGTGTTCGCGCTGCCGCATCCCAGGTGGGTGGAGGCCGTGGCGGCTTGCGTGGTGCTCAAGCACGAGACGCGCGCCGAGGAGGATGCGCTGCTTGCCCATGCCCGCGCCGCGCTCGCCCCGTACAAGGTGCCCAAGCGCATCGTGTTGGTGACCGACCTGCCGCGCAACACCGCCGGCAAACTGCTCAAGCGGCAATTGCGTGAGGATTACGCGGGCTTGTTCGTGGCGGGCTTGTAGACGCGGGCTTGTAGACCATCAAGGCTTCAGCAATTTCAGCAAAGCCTCGGCGGCGGCCGCCGAGGCGGGATTCTGTCCGGTCACGAGCCGCTGCGCCGCCAGCGCGTAGCTCTGCCAGTCGGCTGCCTTGCTGTAGTTCCCGCAGCCACCTCCCCGCCCGGGAACCTTTACACAATAGAAGATCCCGGCAACCCCATCCTCAGTAAGGCATTGCCACGCCGTTCTGCACCTTGACCCGGTCGCCATTGCGCAGGTTGTACGGCGTCGACTGGGTCAGCGTGAGGTAGCCATTGTCGGTGGTGCGCACGCGGATACGGTACGCGGGCGGTGCCGTGTTGGTGCGCTTCTCCACCTCGTTGCCAGCCATCGCGCCGACCACCGCGCCGCCGATGGTCGCCACCGTGTTGCCGCGGCCGCCGCCAACCTGGTGGCCGAGCAGGCCGCCCACCATGCCGCCGATCAAAGTGCCGGCAACGCCGCCACTTGCCGCCTGTCCCGGCAACATCTCGATGGATTCAACCTGGCCATAGCGCACGCCATAGGCGTCGTTGCCGTAGGCGGCTTGCGGCTGGCTCGCCTGGGGATAGCCGGCTTGCGGGTAGCCCTGCTGGGGATAATTCTCTTGCGCCGGCGCCTGCGGGTAGCCGGACTGGGAATAGTCGGCCTGCGGGTAAGCCGGTTGCTGGTAGCCCTGCTGCGGATAGGCCACGGGATAAGCGCCGCTCACCTGCGTGCTGCTGCCGTACGTGCCCGAATTGCCGTAGGCCCCGTAGCCACCATACCCACCGCCATATGGCGCGGTCACGCAGCCGGCCAGGGCGCCCGCGGCAAGCAAGGCAAGCGCGCCGGTACGAAGGGGAAAAGAAGGGAAAGGCATCGGGAGAACTCCTGCGGTAGCAACGCGAGTGGGAATGCGCGCGAGTCTAGTGCCGCAGGAGCGGCTCGGGTGTCACCGAGGCTTGTGATTGGTAACTGCCTGTAACGGGGAGCGCCTGCCGGGTTAAAAAAGCGCTCTTGCCCGCTGCAAGGGCGCGTCAAGGGCGCTTCAGTGGCGCATCAGGGCGTTCAGGCGCGCTCCGCGCCATCGTCGTTGAAGGCTGTAAGGCGTGCCACGCGGAAGGTGCCGCGCAGCGATTCCAGCTCGCTCCGGTGCAGCATGGCCAGCCGGTTCAGGAAGCGCTCGCCCTTGGCCATCAGGTGGACCTCGACAATGCGGCGGTCATCCGGGTTGGCCTTGCGCTTGACCAGGCCGGCCGCCTCGCAGCGGTTGACCAGCGCGACCACGCCGTGCTGCTTGGCCTGCAGCCGCTCGGCGAGTTCGCCGATCGATGCCCAGTCCTTGCCGGCGCAGCCGCGGATATGCAGCATCAGCAGGTATTGCTGCACGGTCAGCCCTTCGTTCTGGGCGGCATCTTCTGAAAACCGCAGGAAACGCCGCAGTTGGTAGCGAAAATCGGAGAGTGCCTCGAAATCCTGCTTGGCAAGCGGGGATTGGGATGCGGCAGGCTGACGGGTCATAAGGGGCAGCGTCCAGGCGCTGGGGAACTTGGCTCGACGCTCATTATAGGGGCTGCCCCCGGCGGTTCCGCTGATGTGCGGCAATGCCAGGGTCATGAGCCAGGCCAGGGTTTCGACCTGCGCCGATGCGGGTATGGCAGAATCTGTGCGTTCGCAGACACTCCTGACTGCCGACATCACACTTCCACCGGAACCGAAACCGATGTTCACGGAAATCGCCCTTTTCCTGCTCGATACCGTCTTCAGCTTGTTCGGCATGGCGCTGCTGCTGCGCCTGTGGATGCAATGGACACGACTGCCCACGCGCAACCCCGTCTCGCAAGGCGTATTCCAGGTCACCGACTGGCTGGTGCGGCCCTTGCGCCGGGTCATCCCCGGCCTTGGCGGCATTGACTGGGCCACCGTGATCGGCGCCTGGCTGACCGCCCTGGCGTTCCTGCTGCTGGTGCTGCTGGTCTCCAGCGCGGATCCGCTGGCCTACCTGCCGCTGATCCTGCTGATCGCCTTGCTCAACGTGCTGAAGTGGGGCATCAGCATGGTGATGTGGGTCACGCTGCTGATGGCGATCCTGTCGTGGGTCAACCCGCACTCGCCCGTCACGCCCGCCATCAACCACCTGACCGAGCCGCTGCTGCGCCCGATCCGCCGCGTGCTGCCTCGCCTGGGCGGCTTCGATATCTCACCGCTGGCGCTCTTTGTGATCGCACAGATCCTGCTGATGATCATTGCCCGCCTTGGCGCGGGATTGTTCGGCGCGCGTTTCGGCCTCTGAAGGCCTCTGAAAGCCTCTGAAGACCCGTCCGGCAAGGGATGCCGGCAGATGCCCCGGGTTCAGGCCCGGGGCATTGTCCATGGCGGCGAACAGTGTTTTGGTGATTGACGCTTTTTCCTAGGCAGCTGGAGGCATACATTACAGCCAACGTGGAACACACCACGACATGCCCGAAGGAAGAAAAGCATCATGAAGACCCTCGCACAACCCCGCACCCTCGCCGTTTCCCTCCTCTGCGCCATCGGCCTGTCGATGGCCGCCGCCTCCGCGCACGCCAGCACGCCGGTTTCCGACCTGGCCCGCCTCGATGGCAGCATCGGCCGCACTGTCGACGCGTTCACCGACGGTGCCCGCAGCGGCCCGCGTGACGCGTTCACCGATGGCGCCCATGCCGGCCCGCGCGACCCGTACACCGACGGTGCTCGTGGCGT
The DNA here is from genome assembly GCF_054589115.1 of Cupriavidus sp. 8B. Lineage (NCBI taxonomy): Bacteria > Pseudomonadati > Pseudomonadota > Betaproteobacteria > Burkholderiales > Burkholderiaceae > Cupriavidus > Cupriavidus sp. 8B. The sequence goes on from NZ_BAAILO010000425.1 coordinate 88,766, forward strand.
GAACGAGCCCCGCAGCAGCTTCAGCGACGGCGCCTGAGCGCAACCTGGCATTCGCCAGGGATGGAAGAGACAGTTAGTTAGTGTTAGTTAGTCAGCAAGTGCTCACAGTGTGAGCAGCATTGTCAGCGCGGCAATGGGCAGGCCTGCCAGCCGCCCACCCCAACCGCAATGCCCCCCCACAGCCGCGCCAGCCCTCACGGGCCGGGTGCGGCTGCGTCGTTTCGGTCCTGCAGTTCGGAGGCCATCATGGCTTCCACCGCCTCCATGAAGACACGCACCTTGCGCGGCTGCAGCCGGCGGTCGGGCAGCAAGGCAAAAACGCGCAGCGGTGGCGGCGGGTAGTCAGGCAACACCTTCACCAGCCGCCCCTGGGCAACTTCCGCCTCGCAATAGATCAGCGACAGGCGGGCAATGCCAAGGCCGGCCAGCGCGCCCTGCAGGCGCAGTTCGGCGTTGGCGGTCTGCATGCGCGGCCGGATCGGTACCGCCACGCGCTCGCCGTCGCGGGTGAACTCCCACATGCCGTCGCCGGGCGTGGTCAGGGTCGGCAGGTTGGCCAGGTCTTCGGGCTGCAGTTGCAGCGGCAGGCCGGCTGCCAGCGCCGGCGCCGCGAACAGGCCGCGCTCCACATGATAGATACGCCGCGCCACCGTCCCGGAATCGGGCAGGTCGGCATCGACCGCGACAAAGGCGACGTCGAATCCGTCACGGATGGGATCGACCATGCCTTGCGAAATCTCCACCTTCACGTCCAGCGCAGGGTGGGCCGCGAGCGTGCGGCAGATCACGCCGCCCAGCTGCTGGGCGCCAAACTCATACGGCGCGGCGATGCGCAGCACGCCTTGCACCCGCTCCTCGCGCGCCAGTGTTTCCTGGCGGATCTCACGCAGCCTCGCGAACAAGGGCGCCACGTCGCGGTACACGGCGCTGCCGGCATCGGTCAGGCGCATGCGCCGGGTAGTGCGCTGGAGCAACTTGGAGCCGATGGCCGACTCGAGCCGAGCCACCGCTGCCGAGACCCGGGACTTGGGGCAGTCGAGCTGCTCCGCCGCGGCCGTGAAAGTGCCTTGCTCCACCACGCAGCAGAAGGCTTCCCAATCGTTCCACTGGATTGTCTCGTTCACCAGGCGATGTTTCCTTTACAAGCTATGTTTCCCAAACGCGCGCCATTATGCGCGCAGCGGGCGCGCCACTGGCGCGCGCCCCGCATTTCCTCTACCCTTTCGGCCTTTCCGTGTGTATTCGGCAATCAGCCGAACCAACCGATGGCCAGCCCTGCCGCTCCCGACAATTCCGACCGCCCGGCCACGGATGCTTCCGTGCCGCCCGACGCCGCGCCGGGCCCGGAGAAGCCGAGCGATACCTATGTGCAGTCTTTTGCACGCGGGCTCTCGGTCATCCGTGCCTTTGACGCGCAGCACCCCGCCCAGACGCTGAGCGAGATCGCGCAGGCCAGCGGCCTGACCCGCGCCGGCGCGCGGCGCATCCTGCTGACCCTGGTCGGCCTGGGCTATGTGCGCGCCGATGGCCGCTTGTTCCGCCTGACGCCCAAGATCCTCGACCTCGGCTTTGCCTACCTGACCTCGATGCCGTTCTGGAACCTGGCCGAGCCGATCATGGAGGCCTTGTCGCAGGAAGTGCACGAAAGCTGCTCGATCTCCGTGCTGGACGGCACCGAGATTGTCTACGTGCTGCGGGTGCCGGCGCGCAAGATCATGACGATCAACCTGTCCATCGGCAGCCGGCTTCCGGCCTATTGCTCGTCGATGGGCCGCGTGCTGCTGGCCGGCCTGCCGCTTGAGGAGCTCGACCGCGTGCTGGGCGCCAGCGAGCTGCGCGCCCGTACCAGCCACACCGTCACCGATCCCGCCGAACTCAAGGCCATCATCGCCGGCATCCGCGTGCGCGGCTGGGCGCTGAACGACCAGGAACTGGAAGAAGGGCTGGTCTCGCTGGCCGCGCCGATCCGCAACCGTGCCGGCCAGGTCATCGCCGCCATCAATATCAGCGGCCAGGCTAACCGCACCAGCGCCGACGACATGGCCAGCAACTTTCTGCCGCCGCTGCTGGCCGCCTCCGAGAAAATCTCGAACCTGATCAGCTTGCGGACCTGACGCGCCGCCCCGGTCAGGGCGTGGGCGTTGCCGGCGCGGGCAGCTCGACGCTGCCGAACTCGGCCGAGCGGGTGCCCGGCATCGGATGGTTGCTGGCACCGTGGTAGGCGAAGGCGACCGACAGCTTGACCGCTTCGGAGACGTTCTGGCCGGCGCTGTGAAACAGCCGGCTGTCGAACAGCAGCACGTCTCCACGCTCCAGGGCCAGCGGCCGCACGCCTTGCAGCATGGCCTGGCTGGCCGGATGCGACTCGATCAGGAATTCCGCCGCATCGAGCTGGCCGGGTTCGAGCGCGACCGTGTGCGAGCCGGGAATCACGCGCAGCACGCCGTTGCTCTCATCCTCGCGGCCAAGCGCCAGCCATACCGTCACCAGCTCCGGGCTGGCAAACGACCAGTAGCGGGTATCGCGATGCCAGCCAGTCTGGCTGCCATAGTGCGGATGCTTGGTCATCACGCAGTTGTGGTGGGCGAGAGTCAGGCGCACCGGCTCGCCCAGCAAGGTCGCCACCACCTGCGTCACCGCGGGATCGGCGGCCCATGCACGGAAGGCGTCGTCGCGCCCGTAGGCCTGGCGCAAGCGCCGCACCGTGGCCCCTCCGGCCGCGTCGCGGCTTGCGGGCGCGCCGGGATAGCCTAGCTCGGCTTCATATTCGACCGGCGCGACCGCCGCGGCCAGTTGCGCCCGCGCGACCTGCTCGAGCTGGTCGCAGACCGCGGGCGGGGCAAAGCCGCGCAGCACGATATAACCGTCGGCATGAAAGGCGCGGTTGAGTTCGTTCAAGTCTGCAGCGGTCGGGGCGATGGCCGCAGGGGTGGCCAAAGCGGTAGAAACCGTGGAAGCCGTGGAAGCCACTTTGGAAGCGGCACCCGGCGGGACAGCAAGCGGGGAGTTCATTGCAGCGGATGAAGGGTTGGCTGGGCCGACAGCTTCGATAATGCCAGAAGCCGGGCGAATCGGCGCGCCCCGCGTATGTTGCGTGCCCATTGCGTGCCCATTGCGTGCGCAAACAGACTGTTCTCGCGTGCATGCACGCCGCTACAATGGCCGGGTCCTCCTTCCGACCCGCAGGCTTCACGTGACAGCTCGCCCACGCATCGTCGCATCGCTCCCCGAAGCGGAAGCCCAGCTTGGCCGCATCGTCCTGGGCAAGCCCCGGCAGATCCGGCTGGCGCTGGCCTGCATGCTGGCACGTGGCCATCTGCTGCTGGAGGACCTGCCGGGCGTGGGCAAGACCACGCTCGCCCACGCGCTGGCGCGCACGCTCGGGCTGCAGTTCCAGCGCGTGCAGTTCACCAGCGACCTGCTGCCCGCCGACCTGATCGGCGTCTCCGTCTTCATGCGCGACAGCGCGGAATTCCGCTTCCATCGCGGCCCGGTCTTCGCGCAGGTGGTGCTGGCCGACGAGATCAACCGCGCCACGCCCAAGACGCAGAGCGCCTTGCTGGAGGCGATGGCGGAGGGACAAGTCACCCACGACGGCGTCACCCACGCCTTGCCGTCCCCGTTCTTCGTCATCGCCACGCAGAATCCGCTGGACCAGATCGGCACCCATGCCCTGCCCGAATCCCAACTCGACCGCTTTACCATGCGCTTGTCGCTGGGCTATCCCGATCCGGCCTTCGAGCGCGTGCTCTACCTCGGCGGCGCGGCGCCCGCGGCCGGCACGCCCGTGATGGATGCCGAGCAGGTGGCCGCGCTGCAGCAGGCCGCGGCCCAGGTCTATGCCGGCCCGGCGTTGGTGGACTATGCCCTGGCCCTGGTGCAGGCCACGCGCGCGCACTCGGCCTTTGCCGCCGGGCTGTCGCCGCGGGCGGGCCTGGCGCTGCTGGCCTGTGCGCGCGCCTGGGCGCTGCTGCACCAGCGCGATAGCGTGCTGCCCGAAGACGTGCAGGCGGTCTTCGTGCCGGTGGCGGGCCACCGGCTGCTGCCCTGCGGCGGGGCCGGCGGTGGCCAGGAGGCACTGGCCCGCCTGCTGGCCACCGTGGCCATTCCCTGACGCCCGATGCCGCGCAGCCGGCCGTTCCCTGCGCCGCGCACGGCATCCCCGGCCGCGCCTGGCCCCAAGTGGCTGGCATGGGCTTCGCCACCCTGGCTCAAGCGCCAGCGCGCACCCCGGCAAGGCGTGGTAACGCTGGACCGCCGTCACCTGTACATCCTGCCCACCCGGGCGGGCGTGGGCTTCGCGGCCTTGCTGATGGCCATGCTGCTGACCTCGCTGAACTACAACATCAGCCTGGGCTTCGCCCTCACCTTCGTGCTCGGCGGCATCGGCATGGCCTGCATGTGGCAGGCCTACCGCAACCTGCTCGACATGACGGTGGCCGGCGCCAGCGCGGCGCCAGCCTTTGCCGGCGATCCGGCCGCATTCAGCCTGCGCATCTCAGGCAGCGACGCGGGGGTGCGCATCGGCGTGGATGCAAGCCTGCCGGCCCAGGCCGCAACGTTGCCGGCCAGCCTGAGCCTGGCCCGGGACGCCACCGGCCAGCTGACCTTGCACCTGCCCACCAGCCAGCGCGGCTGGCTGGCGCTGCCGCGCGTCACGCTGTCGAGCCGTTTTCCTCTTGGGCTGTTCCGGGTGTGGAGCTATGCCGACCTGCCGCTAGCCGCGCTGGTCTACCCAAAGCCCGAGCCTGGCGCGCCGCCGCTGCCGTTTGCCGCGCAGCCCGACGACGATGGTGCGGCATCCCTGCCCTCGGACGACGGCGTGGATCAACTGCGGCGCTATCGCAGCGGCGATCCGCTGCATCGCATCGCCTGGAAACATAGCGCGCGCACCGGCCGCTGGGTAAGCCGCACCGGCGAGGCCGGCAGCCTGCCGACCTGCTGGCTGGACTGGCAGGCCCTGCCGCAAACACTCACCAACGAGGCGCGGCTGTCGCGCCTGTGCGCCTGGGTGGTGGCCGCGGGCGACACCATGGAAATTGGCCTGCGCCTGCCCGGGGTCGAGATCCCGCCCGGCCGCGGCGGCGCGCATCGGCGTGCCTGCCTCGAGGCGCTGGCGCTGTGGCCGGGACGCGCCGGGCAACCCGCGCCGGAAGGCTCGCGGTGAAGATGCCACCGCGCCCCCTTGCACACGAAGAGCACGGCCTGCTGCTGGGCCAGCTGGCACTGGTGCTCGCGCCGCAAGCGCGCAGCATGCCGGTGACCATCAGCGTCTTGCTGGTCTTGCTGATGGGTTGGCGCTGGCTGTTGTGGCGCCAGCGCGCGCCGTTGCCCTCGCGCCTGATGCTCGGGCTTATCGCGGGGCTGGTGATGCTGGTGGCCGCGGCGCTGGTCTGGCAGGCCGGCGGCAACATGGGGCGCGACCTGTCGGTGGCGCTGCTGGGTGCCTTCGTCGTGCTCAAGCTGCTGGAGTGCCGGGTGCTGGCCGATGCCACGCTGGTGACCCAGCTTTGCTTTTACCTGCTGCTGAGCCTGTACCTGTTCGACCAGCCGTTCTGGCTGGCCTTGTACAGCCTGGCCATCGCTGCCTGGCTGCTGCGCAACTGGCTCTTTCTCGGGCATCCCGAGGCGCGCGGCTATCTCGCCGTGTGGCCGTTGCTCGGCCGCCTGACGCTGATCGGGCTGCCCTGGGCACTCCTGCTCTTTTTCCTGTTCCCGCGCCTGGATCGCCCGCTGTGGCGCCTCCCGCAAGCCGAGACCGTGGCCACCACCGGCATCAGCGACACCATGAGCCCGGGCAGCGTGAGCCGGCTCACCCAGTCGACCGAAGTCGCGCTGCGCGCCGATGTGGAAGGCGGCCCCTTGCCGGCCAGCGCCCTGTACTGGCGCGCGCTGGTGCTGTGGCAATTCGACGGCCAGACCTGGCGGCCATCTCCCATGCGGCAGCGGCGCGCGCAGCCGGCGCCGGGCTTGCCGGCTGCCGATGACATCGCTGCAGATGCGGGCCCCGGCGCGACGATTGGCAAGGCCTTGGCGAACGGCATCGTCAACTACAGCATCACGCTGGAGCCCAACCAGCACCCGTGGCTGTTCCTGCTCGACCGTGGCCAGGCGATTGCCCCCGGCGCCGGCGCGGTGATCAATGCCGACGGTGAGTTTTTCACGCGCGACCCGGTCGACCGGCGCCTGCGCTACCGCGCCCGTTCGGCCCCGGCCGTGGCGCAACCGCTCGATCCGGCGACGCGAGAGCTGGCGCTGACATTGCCGCCGGGCAACCCTCGCACCCGGGCGCTCGCCGCCGAGTGGGCGGAGCAATACCCCGATCCCGCCGAGCGGGCGCGGGCCGCGCTGCGGCTGTTTGCCGCCGCGCCGTTCAGCTACACGCTCTCGCCTTCGCCGCTTGGCCGCGAGCAGGTCGACAGTTTCCTGTTCGACACGCGGCGCGGCTTTTGCGAGCACTACGCCAGCAGCTTCGTGTTCCTGATGCGCGCGGCCGGCGTGCCGGCGCGGGTGGTCACGGGCTACCTCGGCGGCGAGTACAACCCGATCGGTGGCAACTACATCGTGCGGCAGGCCGACGCCCATGCGTGGGCGGAAATCTGGCTCGAGGGGCGCGGCTGGGTGCGCGCCGATCCCACCAGCGCGGTGGCGCCAAGCCGGGTCGAGCGCGGCATCGACGCTGCGCTGGAGGCCAGCGAGATCGAAGCGCTGCGCGCGATGCGAGACCCAGGCTGGCTGCGGAACCTGCGCTGGGGCATGGATGGCATGGTCTACACCTGGCAACGCTGGGTGTTGCAATTCGATCGCGGCCAGCAGGCCCGGCTGATGCAGCAGCTCGGCATCGGCGACAGCGTGCCGCAGGTCCTGCTGGGCGGACTGGCGGCGCTCAGCCTGCTGGCGCTCGTGCCACTCGTGCTCAGGCGCCGCCGGATCGATCCGGTGCAGGCCGCCTACGCGCGCTTCTGCCGTCAGCTGGCACGCCGCGGTTGCGTGCGCGCGCCGTCCGAAGGGCCACTGGATTTTGCCGCGCGGGCCGCTCGCGCCTTCCCGGCTGCCGCGCTGGCCGTGCAGGATTTCAGCGTTCGCTACACCCGGCTGCGCTACGGCCGCCTGGCACCGGCACAGCGCTTGGCCGAGCTTGCCGGCCTGCGGCAAGCGCTGCGCCGGCTCTGCCGCCACCTCGCGCGCTGAGCCAGGTGGACGCCGAGGGACGTCATCGCCTTGACTTGTTTCAGATGATATAATTACGTTTGTAATTACATTGCCGGGCCGGACCTGTTGCCCCGGCATCACCTGACTGCCCGCCATGTCCTTCGAAGACCGCATCGACCGCTTCTGCGCAAGCCACCCGGAAGCGCCGCGCGACCTGATCCTGGCTTCCCGGCTGCTGATGCGCACCGCACGCCTGCTGCGCAGCCACATCGATCGCGCACTGGCGCCATTCGAGCTGGACCTGCAGCAATACCTCGCCATCAGCCTGCTCGCCACCGACGACAACCAGCCCAGCCTGCCGTCCGAGCTCGGCATCACGCTCGACGCCACGCGCACGCAGATGACCCGGCTGATGGACGGGCTCGAGACGCGCGGCCTGGTGCGCCGGCACGCCTCGGCGCAGGACCGCCGCAGCACCGAGCTGGTACTGACCGCCGCCGGCCACCGCATGCTGGAGCGCACCGCGCCAGCCGTGCACGCGGCCTACGCCGAGGCCTGGGGGCCGGTAGGCGAAAGCGGCCTGGCCGCCTCCACGCGCGCGCTCAACCGCATGCACCAGAACCTGCTGACGCTGGAACCATGAAGACAGTGTCCGCCTTGTGGCCGCTGCGGCTCGGGCTGCGGTGGCTGCGCCTGCTCAGCCATCGGCAGCGCCAGACGCTGGTGATGCTGCTGCTCGCGCTGGCCACGTCGGTGGAGTTCCTCGAGAACATCATGTTCGTGTTCGCGTCGAGCCATATCGTTGGCGGCGTCGATGCCGATCCGCGCAGCTTCGCCCTGGTCCAGGCCGCGTATGCGGTGGGCAGCATGTTGATGATCCTCAAGCAGCAATGGCTGGCGCAGCGCTTTGGCTATCGCTACTACCTCACCGGCGCGCTGCTGATCTTCATGGCCGGCACGCTGGCTGCCGCCACCAGCCATTCGCTGCCGCAACTCGTAGGCGCGCGCTTTGTGCAGGGCGTGGGCGGCGGAGCGCTGTTTACCAGCTGCCGCATCCTGGTCAATGTGATGTTCGCGCCGGCCGAGCGGCCGCGCGCTTCGCGCATCTTCATGCTGGGGATCTTTGCCGCATCCGCGCTGGCGCCCGCCATGGCGGCGGAGCTGATCGAGCGCGGCGTGTGGCAGGACGTGTTCTACGGCGTGTTGCCATTCGCCGCGCTGGCAACGCTGGGAGCATGGCTGCTGCTGCCGGACGCCGAGCCGCGCGAAGACGATCCCGGCCCCGCGCTGGGCCCGCTGCTGCTGTTCGGCGCGGCCGTGGTGACCTTGCAGGCCGCCATGACGGAGGCGCGCTTCGATATCTTCTCGCACCCGCTGCGGCTGGCGCTGATCTGCGCGGCGGGCGTCGGCCTGCTGTTGTGGTTCCTCTGGCAGCAATGGCATCACAGCACACCGGTGCTCCATCTGCGCGCGCTGCGCAATCCGGTCTACCTGACCGGGCTGGCCATGTACTTTGCCTACTACCTGATCAGCAACCTGAGCGGCTACGTCTTCCCGATCTACGCCGAGCAGGCGCTCGGGCTGCCGCTGGCGACCACCGGCTGGCTCAACACCTTCGCCGCCACGGTCAGCTTGGCCGGGATCTTCGTCTACCTGCGCGTGGCCCCGAAGCTGCCGCACAAGAAGCCGCTGATGGCGAGCGGCCTGCTGCTGATGGCCGGCGCTACGTGGTGGTTTTCGTCGATGCCGCCCAACGCCGGCCCGTCGGCGCTGGCGTGGGGACTGGTGGGCAAGGGCCTGTTTGGCGTGATGGTCATCATCCCGATTGCCGGCCTGACCTTCCGTTCGCTGGCAGGCGACGACTTCGCCCACGGCTACCGCAGCAAGAACCTGCTGCGCCAGATTGCGGCTTCGTTCGCGTCCGCGCTCGGCGCCGTGCTTTTGCAGAACCGGCAGTTCGCCGTGCATACCAGCCTGACCGGCGCCATTGGCCAGCACACGGCGCAGGCGCAGCAGTGGATGGCCACGGCCCAGGCGGCCTTGAGCGCGCGCGGGCTGGATCCTGGCCACGCCTACCAGGCCGCGCTGGCGCAGCTTGCCATCCTGGTGGACACACAGGCCAGGCTGATTGCCTGCGAGGATCTGTATCGGCTGATCGCGGTGCTTGCCCTGACGGCTGCCGTCTTAATGCTGGCGCAACGCCGTCTCGATTGAAGCGCGCTTGCGGCAAGACTGGGAGTTGGGTGCCGGGGAGCGGGCTGATCTGTCCGCCGCACTGGCTACGCTGTATCGGCCCGAGGGGCTGGAGCAGCGCGTTGGATCTGGTAAATCTGGCTGGATGTGCCTGGCATGCCGGAGCGGAGCGCTCCTGGGAGTCGCGGCGCGGGGCGCGCGCGGCTGTCGCTCTATCGCGAGAGCGTCGGGTCGACTAGTGATTCGGCTCTAGTCAGAACAGAGCCAGCTGACGCATGCCAAAGCCGATGGTTTCTTCCACGCGCATGCGGGCGTGAGCGAGCGAGCCTTCCGCGCCGGAGTAGTTGCCTGCGGCCCAGTGGTAGACCACCGGCATGTCGCCGCGATCGGACAGGCGAACTTCGCCCAGTTTCTCGCCGCGCTCATTGCGGTAGAAATGCGAACGGTAGCCGCGCTCCCAGTGCGGGGCTTCGGCTTTCTTGCGCCGGCGTGGGGTGGGCGAGGCTTGCGGCAGGCGCCGCGCTCTCTCGGTACCCGTGGTCGCGGACGCGCGGGTGAAATCCAACTGCATAGACTTCCTTGTGTCATCGAGTCTGCAGGACAATGTCGCATTAATGGCCAAGGATGGTCAAGGCCGTTGCTGCGTGTCCTGCTTCGCAGTCGAGATGATACCTGTTACCGCGCGTTCTGGCAGCCCTATTGCACTGGAATTCGGCGTCCACTAAGGCTTGGCGGGCCGATACGTATACCTTCGTACCGGCCCGCCTGCCATTAATGCCGCGGTTAACTCAGTGGGTTAACTTCGCGGTTAACTCCGTGGTTAACCCAGGTCCAGAGGGATAAAGATCCGGGCATCGTCGCGTTGCACCAGCAGTGCCACCTGCTTGCCGGACTTCGCCACCAGGGCCCGCAACTGCTCCGCCGAGCTGATCGGCGTGCCGTTGATGGACAGGATGACGTCACCCGCCTGGATGCCCACCTTGGCTGCCGGCCCGGCAACATCTTCGACCACCAGCCCGCCTTCGATCCCGCTGTCGCGCTTCTCCGTCGGGCTCAGCGGGCGAACCGCCAGGCCAAGCTTGCCGCCGGCGTCATTGGCGGGATTCTTGCCGGCGACTGCCGCATCCTTGGCCGTGCCGATCTTCACCGTCAGCGTCAGGGGCTCGCCCTTGCGAATCACCTTCAATGAAGTCTGCGTGCCCGGCGCAATGTCGGCCACATGCTCGGGCAAGTCGCCCGAGTGGTCGATCACGTCGTTGCCAAGCTGCACGATCACGTCGCCCGGCTTGAGGCCAGCCTTGGCGGCCGGGCTGTCCGGCTCCACCGAGTTGACCAGCGCGCCGCTGGGCTTTGGCAGCCCGAACGATTGCGCCAGGGCCTGGTTGACCTCCTGCACACCGATGCCGAGACGGCCGCGCGTGACCTTGCCATGCGCCACCAACTGCGCCTGCACCTTGGTGGCCACGTCGATGGGAATCGAGAAGGACAATCCCTGGTAACCGCCGGTCTGGCTGTAGATCTGCGAATTGATGCCGATCACCTCGCCCCGCTGGTTGAACAGAGGGCCACCCGAGTTGCCGGGGTTGACGGCGACGTCGGTCTGGATGAACGGCACATAGGTGTCATCGGGCAAGGAGCGCGATTTCGCGCTGACGATGCCGCCGGTGACGGTATTCTCGAAGCCATAAGGCGAGCCGATGGCGAGCACCGGCTCACCCACGCGCACGCGCGAGGGGTCGCCCAGGCGCACAGTCGGCAGATCCTTGGCATCGATCTTGATCACCGCCACGTCCGTCTGCGCATCCGCGCCCAGCACCTTGGCCTTGAATTCGCGACGGTCGGTGAGTTTCACCGTCACCTCCTGGGCGCCATCCACCACGTGCGCATTGGTCAGGATCAGGCCATCGGGGCTGACGATAAAACCGGAGCCAAGGCCACGCACCAGTTGCTGCTGGCCATTCTGCGGCCCCTGGAATTGCGGGCCAAAGCGCTTGAAGAACTGGAACAAGGGGTCATCCGGGTCCATGCCCTGCGGCACCTGTGCCGAAGTGCGCTGGGCGCGCGCCGTGACACTGATATTGACCACTGCCGGACCGTACTGGTCGACAATGCTCGAGAAATCGGTGGGCGCGGCCACGGCCAGCGGCTGGGCCGGGGCCGTCACGGGCGCCTGAGCGGCATATCCCGGCGTGATGACTTCCTTCTGCAGATAGGTATACCCCCCGGCAAGAGCGGCCAGGGCAGCAATACCAATGGCTGAGCGTGCAAGCGTCTGGCGAATCATGGCGATGTTCCTTTCTTGGTTACCTAAGGCGTCCGGGCTGTCTGGACGCGACAGGACCATCCTAAAGGCCGATCCTTAAACCAGGCTTAAGGAAGCGTAGAAGGCACTGCCGGGATCAAGAAGGGCGCCGCCAATGCGGGGCGGTCAAGGTGCGGGGGGATGCTTAAGCAGGAGCGGCGCCCTGGGCTTGGGTCATCTCTGTCGCCAATTGCACGCAAAAGATCCGCTTCTGCGCGGAAGTCAACCGCTTCGCCGCTGCTTCGGCCTTTGAAGCTTCCGAGCGATTCTCGAAACGCTGCCAGCCCAGGATCCGGATGGGCTTGCGCGATCGCGTATATTTAGCGCCCGTTCCTGCCAGATGCTGTGCGAAGCGCCGCTCCACATCCGTGGTAATACCGGTGTAGATCGTGTTGCCCTCGCATTCGAGCAGGTAAAGAAACCACGGGGTTTCGCCGTCGGCTGGCATTCGGATTGAGTTAAAGGAGCGCGAGAAGGGGAGCGCGAGAAGGTGGCCGGAACAGCAATTATGCTTGCTGCCATCACTTTTCGCTGCCGCAAAAGCAAAACCCCCCAGTACTTTCGTACTGGGGGGTTTCAAGGGAGAGCCTGGCGATTACCTACTTTCACACGGGTATCCGCACTATCATCGGCGTGGAGTCGTTTCACGGTCCTGTTCGGGATGGGAAGGGGTGGTTCCAACTCGCTATGGTCACCAGGCATAAACGGTGGCCGCGTTGACTTGGTCAACGCAGCGAATAGGGATGTAGTAAGTAGGTTGCGAGGTATCGGCCAAGCTGCTTTGTTGCTGTCGCAGCGGCACGCGATACTCAACCAGGAGAAACACACTAGTTATAGGATCAAGCCTTACGGGCAATTAGTACTGGTTAGCTTAACGCATTACTGCGCTTCCACACCCAGCCTATCAACGTCCTAGTCTCGAACGACCCTTCAAGGAGCTCAAGGCTCCAGGGAATCCTCATCTTCAGGCGAGTTTCCCGCTTAGATGCTTTCAGCGGTTATCTCTTCCGT